>CAXBBB010000150.1:0-6211 GCA_963973615.1 uncultured Rhodothermales bacterium
CCGATGGTAGCCGCACGGCTCTGACCGCCTTCCCCGATCCCGCCCCGCAACTGGCCGGCGTGACCCGGCAGCTGATCACCTATGAGCGCGCCGACGGGGTGCAGCTGTCGGGCACGCTGTATCTGCCCGCCGGCTACGACAAGGACCGCGACGGACCGCTGCCGACGTTCGTGTGGGCCTACCCGCAGGAGTTCAAGAGTGCGTCGGCCGCCGGTCAGCGCAGCGATAGTCCGTATCGCTTCACCTACGTCAGCTACTGGGGCGCCGTGCCGCTGGTGACGCGCGGCTACGCCGTCCTCGACGATGCGGCCTTCCCCATCATCGGCGAAGGCGACGATGAGCCAAACGATACGTTCGTCGAGCAACTCGTGACCAACGCTCAGGCCGTGATCGATGAGGGAGTGCGCCGGGGAGTCGTCGATAGGGAGCGCGTCGCTGTCGGGGGTCACAGCTACGGCGCGTTCATGACCGCCAACCTGCTCGCCCACTCGGACCTGTTTCGTACGGGAATCGCCAGGAGCGGTGCCTACAACCGGACGCTCACGCCGTTCGGCTTCCAGCGCGAGGAGCGCACGTACTGGCAAGATCCCGCGCTCTACAACCGGATGAGTCCGTTCATGAACGCCGAGAAGATCAACGAACCGCTCCTGATGATCCACGGACAGGCCGACAACAACCCCGGCACGTTCACGCTTCAGTCCGAACGCCTCTACGGTGCGCTCAAGGGTCTAGGCACGGAAGTGCGTTTGGTCCTGCTCCCCGCCGAAAGCCACGGCTACCGCGCACGTCAGTCGTTGCTGCACATGCTCTGGGAGCAAGACCGCTGGCTCGGTCTCCACCTGAAAGGCGTCCCGCTCGAAACGTCGGAGCAGTAGCGCCACGCGGATTGGGCGGTACGCAGACAGGATGAGCGTTCAAGACGTGCCCTGTCTGCGTACCGCACCAGGTGTCAGCCCTCTACTTCGACGACGATCACCTCTTCCTCCTCAGGCTTGGGGCGCCACATGATCGCGTAGATGACCTCCATGTAGCCGCCCAAAATCAGAAGCGGGGCAACGTAGAGCGACAGGAAGCCGTCGACTTGGTTGTCGACGCGCATCACGATATAGCCGACAACGACCAAGGCCAGTCCGATCAGCAGCAGCACGTAGTTGTGGCGCTCGAAGACGAGCGTGGTGGACGCGGCGGCGCGGCGCTGGCTACCTGCACGTGCGCGCGTCCGGGTGGACGAGTCAGGGGCCGACGAGCGGCGAGAAGAGGACGGTTTGCGAGAAGGCATAATCGATGGCTGTAACGACTGCGAAACACGCATGGTAAAACGCGCTGTTCCTTCCGATTCGCACACATGAGGTGCGTCTCAGCGCGGCTTGGTCGGTTACACTGCGCGTCTCCCTTTCGTACCCGTTTGAATGCGCCGTCTGCTCACGTTCCTCCCGCTGCTCTTCCTTCCGCTGGCTCTGCTGCTTCCCCCTGCTCCGCAGCAAGCCGCTCCCGATACGACGACCGCTACTCCGCCGAAGTCGGCTGACGCAGACCGCATTGCCGCCACCATCGATCCCATCCTGAACGAGTCGGTCGGTGAGGAGGCGTTTTGGGGTGTCTACGTTGCGGATGCGCGGACGGGTGAGGAGTTGTACACTCGGAATGCCGGACTGATGATGCTCCCCGCGTCGAATCAGAAGATCCTCACGACGGCGATGGCGCTAGACGCACGCGGAGCGGACTACACCTACGAGACCCGGCTGCTCGCTTCCAAGCCAGCCGCCGGTGGTGTGCTGAGCGGCGACCTGATGATCGTCGGTACGGGCGATCCGTCTCTGGGATCGACTGTCCTTCCTGGCGACACCAATCCATTTGACGACTGGGCCGAGGCATTGGCTGCTCAAGGCGTGCGACGCGTCGAAGGGCGGCTGATCGGCTGGGACAATACCTTCGACGATGAAGCCTACGCCGAAGGCTGGGACATCGATTACGTCGGCACCCAGTCGAGCCGAGCGTTGGGTGTGAGTGCGTCGGGGCTGTCGTTCGGCGACAACCTGGTGATTGTACAGGTGCGAGCGGGAGGGCGTGGTGAGAAGCCGACCGTCACGACGCGCCCCGACAACTTCCTCAACATCGACAACCGAGCGACCACGACGAGCCGCCGCCGAGGCCAGGCCCTGCGCGTTACCCGGACGCTCGGTACCGACGACTTGGTTCTCAAAGGGTCCGTTGGGCGTACGGGGTCGACAGTCGAGATGCCGATTTACAACCCGACGCTTCTGGCGGTTCAGGCGATGAAGAACGCCCTCGAAGAAGCAGGGATCACCGTCACGGCGACGCTCCACGACGTGGACGACATCGACGACTCGCCCGACCGCGATAAGATGACCGAGTTGTTCGTACATCAGTCACCGCCGCTGAGCGAGTTGCTGCACGTCGTCAACAAGAAGAGCAACAACTTTTTCGCCGAGCAGATCTTTCGGTCAGTGGCGTTCGGTGGATCGGCCGAGGGCGGCGAGGATCGGGTGGAGACGCTTATCGAACGTGCCGGAGGCGATGCCGGAAATCTGTCCGTCCGCGATGGGTCGGGGCTGTCGCGCAAGAACCTGATCACCCCACGTGCAATGGGAGAGGTGCTCGTGTTCATGAACAACGGCAATCAGCGAGAGGCTTTTCGGGCAACGATGGCGCGTGGCGGCGAACCTGAATCGACCCTGCGCTATCGTATGTCGGGGCTTCCGGTTCTCGCCAAAACGGGGTCGCTCGCGTTCGTCCGCTCTCTCAGCGGGTACGTCCGTGCGCCGGACGGAAACGAATTGGTGTTCGTCATCTTCGCCAACAACTTCGCCGTACCACCCTATCGGATCACGAGCACAATCGACCGGATCGTGACCGGACTGGCACAGCAGCCCGCTCTTTAAAGGCTAACTTTCGACTTTGCATCCGCCTCCGTCCCGCCCGCCGTGTCCTTGACGTCTGTCCGCTCCTCGTCTGCCCTCCGCACGTCGCAGCCGGTGCGCCTCGCCATCGTGGGCGGGCTGGTGTTTCTGGCGCAGTGGTTGGTCCTATCGCGCCTGACGATCTTTGGGGCCACCCCCGACGCGCCGCTGCTCTACATCATCTGGGTGAGCTTGCGCTACGGACGGATGCCCGGCACGCTCGTCGGCTTCGGCCTGGGACTGGCCGTCGACGCTACGCTGGGTACCTGGGGGCTTCACATGCTGACCAAAACCATCATGGGCTTCGTCGGAGGATCGTTTAACGCATCCGAGCGCGAACTGCTCATCGTCTCACCGGGACAGGCGCTCTTGGGTGGTTTCGTCTTCGCCCTGGTCCACAACGGACTGTACGTGCTGCTGCTCGCCATGAGCGAAGGCATGCGGCAGATGAGCCTGATTTGGGGGACGTGGTTAGGATCATCGGTCTACACGGCCGTTCTCGCATTTGTCGTCGCGTTGTTCGCCTATCGTCGCTGAGTCGGCTGCTGGTTGCACATCCGAGATGTGTCGGTTGGGGTCTGCGCAGCTTCTGCTATGGACGTGAGGCCCTTTTTGAGGTGAAGGCATCCCTGCTTCATCTTGGATGAGAAGAGTGAGGCGAACGCTCGCGGATATGCAGAGTTAAATTCGTCCTCTGAAACCGATTCTAACCCGACGTACCTCATGGCCGGACACAGCAAGTGGGCGAATATCAAGCGCCAGAAAGCCGTTACCGACAGCAAGCGCGCTAAAGTCTGGGCACGCATCACGCGCGACATCATGGTGGCGGCACGCGAGGGAGGCGGTGACGTGTCGATGAACCCGCGTCTGGCGCTCTACGTCGACAAGGGCAAGGCAGCCAACATGCCCAAGGACAACATCGAGCGCGCGATCAAACGGGGCACGGGCGAGATTCAGGGTCAGGACTTCGAAGAGATGATCTACGAAGGCTACGCGAGCGGCGGCGTGGCCCTGCTCGTTGAGGCGCTAACAGACAACCCCAACCGCACCGTCGCTGATCTGCGGGCGATGTTCTCGCGTGCCGGAGGCAGTCTGGGCCAGAGCGGATCGGTCGCCTTCATGTTCGACCGCAAAGGCGTGTTCGAAATTGACGCAGCCGGACGGGATGAACTCGAAACCTTAGAACTTGTCGCCGACGCTGGAGCCGAAGACCTGGAGCACGAAGGCGACACGTACGTCGTCACTACGCCTGTCGAAGCCTTTGGCGCCGTTCAGAAAGCGCTCGAATCAGCAGGCATCGACCCGCGCGAAGCCGAGCTGCGCCGCTCGCCGACGACGCACACCCAGGTCGATGCATCGACGGCCGAGAAAGTCCTCGCTCTGATCGAAAAGATCGACGATCACCAGGACATCCAGAACGTCTACTCTACCCTTGATCCGGCGTTGATGGGAGACGACGCGTGAGGCGTGACGCTTTTGCTAGCGCGGAGCGTCGGCGCCGGTCGTGAACAGAGTCAGCCGCAGCTTGCCGTTGGGACGGTCGGCTCGTCGGTTCCAATTGACAGGCCATCAGGCACGTCGTTTCGCTGCGGTTCGGGGTTAATGGCGGACACGAGCGGTGTCTCGACGGCAGACAAGAAGACGCCGATCGTCGAGAACAAGAACTCTTGCTGCAGCTCGACCATGTCGGGCGTGTGGCGGCCCATGCTGTCGACGTGTCCGCCGATTTCGAGGTAGAGGATGCGCGGCCAGCCGGGAAACTGCCGCTCGGCATCGGCGACGGCTCCGAAGAGTTGCTGCGCGGCCTGCTCGAACGTGTGGTCCGGCTCTACGATGTGGTAGATCGACACCGTGTTGTCGAAGTTCATCCAGATGCCGGGGGCGTCGGGCTTGTTGTATTCCGGCTCAATACCGGCAGGGCGTTTCGATGCGGCCATCTCAGTACGTGGGGTTTAGATCGCGAATGCGTATGTGCCGTGCGTGTTTTGGGGATCGCGCCGAGGCGTGAGAAGAGGCTGTGGGTTTCACTCGTCGACGAGCCGAAGTGTATATCTGCGCAGATACTGACTGGTTGTGTATCGAAGCGTTGGGTGCAATAGGCCTAGGTCAGGAACCGGACTTGGAGATCTGCCCGCACACCAGCAGGCATAGGCCTGGTATGCTCGGGTCGTCGACGTGATAATAGACGTGGAGTCCGGCTTTTCGGCTCGACAGAATGCCACCTTCTGCCAGTTTGCGCAGGTGCTTGGACGTGTTCTGCTGACTCTGGTCCGTAGCCTCGGCAAGCTGTTGAACAGTAGCTTCGCCCATTTCGAGCAATGCATTGAGCAATTGGAGGCGCACTGGGTCGCCGAGCAGCCGAAAGCGCTCGGCAGCGGCGACGAGTAGAGCAGAGGGGACAGGAGCGTTCATGGGGGGCTTACACGATTCATTGAATAGAAGGGTCTGATGGCGCAGCGTGCAATCCGTGAAGGTCTGAAAGAAGAGAGTATCTTCACGCCACCTTTGTCATGTAGTGCGGAAACTGATAAACCAATCGGTTGTGTAATGCGCCAATCCAACTACGATGCTATGACTCCTGTCGATCCCTTACCCTGGTACATTGCCGGTCCGCTCATCGGGCTGGTCGTGCCTGCTCTCCTGCTGCTTGGCGGCAAAGTGTTTGGCCTCTCGGCGAACCTGCGTCACCTGTGTGCGGCGCTCCCTGTCGCCGAAAGCCGCAAGCCTTCGTTCTTCAGCTACGATTGGAAGTCGGTTGGGCTGTGGAATCTGGTGTTTGCCGTCGGCATCGCGGTCGGCGGATTCATCGGACTGCGGCTGCTGGGTGATCTGGACGCACCGCTCAACCTGTCGGCATCAACGCTGGACGCACTGGCTGGCCTGGGCGTCACCGACGTTGCCGGGTTCTTGCCGTCGCAGTTGTTTTCGTGGTCGTCCCTGGCCTCGCCTGTCGGCGCCGTCATGATCGTCGGTGGAGGCTTTCTCGTCGGTTTCGGCGCGCGATGGGCCGGAGGATGCACGTCCGGTCACGCCATCAGCGGCCTCGCCGATTTCCAGGTGCCGTCGCTCATCGCCGTTTTAGGCTTCTTCGGAGGTGGCCTGTTGGTGACGCACGTACTGCTCCCGCTGCTCCTCGCCTGATCAAACGCTCTGTCGTACCCTACACGTTCTGTATATCGCTATGTCTACACTCGCACCCGAAGCCACCCCACCGCCGTTGCCCGAGCCTATCGTCCTGCCGGAATCGTGCCTAGACGAGGAGCAGGTATCTCCTGAGACCCAAGAGCGCG
>CAXBBB010000151.1:0-6132 GCA_963973615.1 uncultured Rhodothermales bacterium
TCACGGCCACCACGTCCACGCCGACGAACCACTCGGCAGCTACGATCAAGAGCGGAAGCCATACCAGTGGCGCAGCTATCAGCACGCCCCAAACCGTCCGGCTTCGGAGAGCCATCAACTCGCCCAAACGGTACTGCACGTCGGCGACTGGCTCGGTGCAATCGACGTGGTGCAACAGGATCTGCTGGCGAAGGGTCGCGACGAGGTAGGCGAATTCCAGTGTCATCAACAGCCCCGCAGAGGCGAGGGGCGGCCAGGAAGCGCCGGAATGTGTGGCAACAAACCACCCGAGCAGCGCGAGGAGGGCGATGGCCTGTGCAGCCTCCAGCAAGAGCGCCACGCGCAAGGGGGTGAGTGCGGACCGAGAGCGCCTGAGCCACGTGTCTCGTGAGGTTGTATCCGCTGCTGCAGTTTCGTCCGGGAGGCGAGCGAGGTCGTCGAGCGCCAGTTTGAGATCGTCGAATGTCATGAGTGTGTTGGAGTGTCTGAGGTGAGCTGGGTTCGGAGCTGCGACCGAAGCCTTGTGAGCTTTGTGCTCACGTTCGTTGCCGAAAGGCCGAGGATGTCGCCGATCTCGGTATTGCGGTAGCCTTCGAGATGCAGGAGCAGAAGCGCGCGGTCGAACACAGCGAGGCTGTCGATGACGCGGTAGAGCGCCCGTACTCGGTCGCTTGCGTCAGGTGCAGAGGTGCGGACATCTATCGGATCGAGGTCGTGCTCGTCATAGGATTCGAGCGTCGCGCGCCGCAGACTCATACTGCGCACGTGGGAGATGGCGACATTGAGTGCGATGCGGTACGCCCACGTCGAGAAGGATCGGCTGGCATCGAAGCGTGGAAAGGCACGCCAGAGTTGGGCGGTGATCTCCTGAACTAGGTCTCGGCGGTCTTCGGGGTGGCGGCAGTAGGTGGCAGCCACTTTACACACGATGCCTGGATGGGCGTCAAGAAGCGCCCCAAAACGGTCTTGGTCGGTCGTAGGACGAGATCTAGGCATCAAGGCGAATCGTTTAGAAGGGAAACCGACGAGGGTATTCAAGGAGGGGTCTATGTAATGATTCGCACGACGACTCGAATCGTCACAGCGGTTGGCTGAGTGGGTGTATACAATCGGGCTATCGGATGGCCACCGTTGGCCCAGGGACGGCTTCGAGTGATCGGAGACTTTCCGTGTAGGCCCCTTTCTTTTCGCACGCTCTTGGCCCCACCGCGCTGCAACGCGACTAAGTTGTGAGGCTATGCCGACGACCGACTCTCAAACGCCCGAAGACCTCGCAGCGCAGCGCGACCTGATCGCGTCGGGCGCGATTCCCGCATCCGTAGCCGTAATCATGGACGGCAACGGGCGATGGGCGCAGGCGCGCGGCCAGCACCGCTACGTAGGCCACCACGAAGGCGTCGTCAGCGTGCGCGACGTGACCGAAGCTGCCGTACAGATCGGCATCAAACACCTGGTGCTCTACACGTTCTCGACCGAAAACTGGAATCGCCCCGCCGAGGAGGTTTCGGCGCTGATGGAACTGCTCGTCGAAACTGTCTCGGCCCAGCGGCAGACGCTGCTCGACAACGGCGTTCGACTTCAGGTATTGGGCGATCTGGCTGCGCTACCCGCTCCCTGCGTCGATGCGCTCCAGGCGCTGATGGACGAGACGGCCCAGCTGACCAACATGACGCTCCACCTCGCGCTCTCGTACAGCGGACGATGGGAGATCGTGCGTGCCGCACGCCGAATCGCCGAACAAGCTGCCGCCGGAACGCTGGATCCCTCCGCTATCGACGAGCAGATCGTCGCCTCGCACCTCGACACGGCGGGCCTTCCCGATCCCGATCTGCTGATCCGCACCGGCGGCGAGATGCGCGTGTCCAACTTCCTCCTGTGGTCGATCGCGTATACCGAGTTGTACGTCACCGACACGCTCTGGCCGGACTTTCGCCGCCCTCAATTGTACGCCGCCGTTCGCGATTTTCAACTGCGCGAGCGCCGCTTTGGTGGTGTGCCCTCTGCTCCATCCGCGCCTGCCGCACACTAGCACTTAGGTCCGCCCCGTTACGCCTTCCGCACCTCGTGTGCCCCTCATCGACTTGTCTCGCTTCGCCGCCTTTATGCGATTCCCTACGCTACGCCTCGCCGCGTTCGCCCTCCTGTTCGCCGCCGTCCCCGCGATGGCCCAGACTCAGCCTGACGGCGCAACGGCTACCGAAGACACGCGGGTCGAAGTACTCGGCCTGAGCGTGACCGGCGCCGAATCCGAGGCCACCCAAGGCGTGATTTTGCAGGCCAGTGGGCTGGCTGTCGGCCAGAAACTGCGCGTGCCGGGCGACCTGGCGCTCTCGGAAGCCGTACGCGACATCTATCGCCTGAACCAGTTTACCAACGTCCGCATCGTCGAGGAGCAGCGGGCGGGCAACGGCGTCTTCCTGCGCATCGAAGTCGAGGAGGCGCCGCGCCTGCGCGACTATTCGTTCGAGGGCGTCAAGCGCGGATGGAAGAGCGATCTGCGCAAACGGATCCCCCTGATCAAAGGCACGCGCATCAGCGACACCGACCTGCGGCGGACCGAACTGGCCGTCGAGACTTTTTATCGCGAAAAGGGCCTTCCCCTGGCCGATGTGATGGCGACGACCGAGCCGGCACCCGCAGGCGGATTGAACGTCGTCGTGACCGTCAATCCCGGCCCGAAAGTCCGTGTCGGCGACGTGATCGTCGAGGGTAACGAAACCATCAGTGACCGAGCGGTCCGCAAGCGGCTCAAGAGCACTCGTCCGTCGGCGTGGTGGCAGTTCTGGGGCGGTGCCAAGAAGTACGACGCGGCGAAGTTCGCTGACGACCTGGACGCGCTGGTTCGCTACTACCGCGAGCGTGGGTACTACGACGCCTACGTCGAACGCGACACGGCGTACGTGGCGTTCAACGAAGAGGGCAAGCCAGAAACGATAGTCGAGGTCGAGATTCACGAGGGGGCGCAGTATCACGTCCGCAACCTGGAGTGGGACGGCAACACGGTCTATTCCGACTTGGCCTTGTCCAACGCGCTCGGAATCCGCGAAGGCGACGTGTTCAACGTCGTCCGCTACGAGGAAAACCTCTACGGCAACGCCGACCAGAACGACGTGTCGAGCCTTTACCAGAACCTGGGGCACCTGCGCTTCGGCGTCCAGCCCAGCGTCCGTGTCGTGCCCGGTGATTCGGTCGATCTCTACTTCGACGTGTTCGAGGGTGAGGTCTATGATTTCGGCGCCATCCGCATCGCAGGTAACGACAAGACGAAGGAGCACGTCATCCGTCGCGAACTCTACACCGTCCCCGGACAGCCGTTTAGCCGCGAGGCCATCATCGAGTCGATCCGCCGGTTGTCGCAGCTCAACTACTTCAACGCCGAGACGCTCCAGCGCGGCCCCGACGTACAGCCCAATGACGAAACGCGGACGGTAGACCTGATCTACAGCGTCGAAGAAGTCGGTGGCGACCAGCTCGAGCTTTCGGGCACCTGGGGCGGCATCGGCCTGATCCTGCAACTGCGCGTCACGTTCAACAACTTCTCGGCGCAAAACCTCTTCGAGAAAGACGCCTGGGATCCGCTTCCGATGGGCGACGGCCAGAGCCTGTCGCTTGCGATCCAGACCAACGGACTGGCCTACCAGAACTACTCGATCAGCTTCACTGAGCCGTGGTTCCGGGGCAAGCCTACGCCGGTCGGCTTCTCGACGTCGTTCTCTCGCATCGACTACGACGGACTGCGCCGCAGCACGTTTCAGCAGATTTCGGACTCGACGGCCGAGGCCAACGTCCTCACCACGTTCAACGGACGCGCGTTCTACCAGCAGCGGTTGAAGTTTCCCGACGACAAGTTTCAATACTCGACGGGCGTCGGGTATCGCTACTACAACGTCCCCGGCGGCCTGTCGACGCTGCCCGGTGGGGTCTTCCACGAAGTCAGCATCGACCAGAAGTTGACGCGTAACTCGCAGGATCACCCCATCTTCCCGCGCCGTGGCTCGCTCTTCGAAGCGTCGCTCAACATCGCGCCGCCAATTCCGGGGACCGTCCAGTACCACAAGTGGGGCTTGCGCAACACGTGGAACGCGCCGTTCACCGACCGCCTCTCGCTAGGCGTGACCGCTCAGTACGGCTACATCGGCTCGTTCACCGACGATCCAGTGCAGTTCGAGCGCTACCTGCTGGGTGGCTCGCCGTTCGAGGCGCAAGGCGTCAACCAGACGATCGGATCGGACATCATCTACATGCGCGGCTATCCGTTCGCCTCGCTCGGCCCCAACCGCAACGGCAGCGCCATCGGTGGACGCATCCTGAACCGCTACTCGACCGAACTGCGCCTTCTCGCAGTTCAGAGTCCGCAGCTCCAGGCGGCGCCTTACCTGTTCTTCGACGCCGCCAACACCTGGAACAGTTTTGACACCTACAATCCGGCCCAGCTCTACCGCTCGGCGGGCATGATCGATTTCGCCTACGGCTGGAACCTGGACGAGTACCCGCCGAACCGCAGCGAGTCTGGCCTACGCCAAGGCCGCTTCCAGTTCACCATCGGCCAAGGCTTCAACCAGTGACCCTCCGGGTCGTTCTTTCTCGGCTTGACGTGGGTGGTAGTTGATGGGAGAGAGGCCGCGCTCGGACGATGGGGCGCGAGACACCACACTCTGTACCGCCGTTATATATAACGGCGCTTCTATCTCACAACAGACTAATCACATCCATGAAACGCCTCTCTCTCCTCGCTCTCCTGCTCGTCGCCGCGCCTTTTGCGCAGGCTCAGGAGCAGCGCATCGGCTACGTCGACAGCGAGTACATCTTTTCCAAACTGCCCGCTTATACGACCGTTCAGCAGACGCTCGAACGCCAAGCCCAGACGTGGCAGCGCGAGGTCGAGGACAAGCAGCAGGAAGTCGACGGCCTGTTTCGCGATTATCAGGCGCGCGAACTGCTCTACACCCAGCAGGAGCGCCAGCAGCGCCGCGAAGAAATCGTCGCCGCTGAGCGTGAGGTCGAGGCGATGCGGACGCGCTACTTCGGCCCCGAAGGCGAACTCTATCGGCAGCAGGAAACGCTGATGCGTCCGATTCAGGAGCTGCTGCTCACCACCATCGACGACATCGCCACGCGCGAAGAGTACACCTACATCTTCGATAAGAGCGGCGACTTTCTCTTCCTCTATGCCGACGAGCGCGAAGACCTGAGTGACGAGGTGCTGCGTGAACTCGGCGTGGACGTAGAGGTGCCTAACAACTGACCCGTACTTTTTCGTCCGGACGCATCGTTTCTCTTTCGTCCTCCCGTCTTGTTCTCTACGACATCCTACCCCATTTCATGACCCGTTTCCACCGCCTCGCCGCCCTCGCGCTGATCGCCCTCGTCGCCCCGCTGAGTGCCCAGGCCCAATCCCAGAATCTGTCGATTGGGTACACCGATTACGAAGTGTTGCTCGCCAACATGCCCGAGATGCAGTCGGTCCAGCAGCAGATCCAGACGTTCTTCCAGACGCGTCAGAACGAACTTCAGCAAGCTGCTCAGCAGCTCCAGGAGAGCGCCGAGCAGTACCAGCGTCAAAGCTCGCTGCTCTCTGAGGAAGCCAAAGCCGAGCGCGAGCAGGCGCTCGTCACGTCGCAGCAGGAGCTCCAGCAGCGCAGCGGACGTGCCGAGCAAGAACTCGCCCAGCGCCGTGCCGAGCTGATGCGCCCGCTCTTCGAGAAGCTGCAAGCCGCCATCGACGCGGTCTCGGCTGAAAAAGGACTGGACTTGGTCCTGCCGACGCAGGTCGGCGGCGATCCGTTCATCCTGTACGTCAACGATCAAACCGTTGTCGACATCACGCGGGACGTGGCTAGCCGCCTGGGCATTCCCGTCAACGAGACCGAGTAACCCCTACTCATTTCGACTTTTGCGCGACGCCTCGGAACGATCCGGGGCGTCGCGTTGTGTTTTCTTCACTTTTGGCGCGCGCCTCTCTGTGAAGAACGACGGCGCGCGTTATATTCACAACCGCTGATCTCATCCCTACTCGCCCCGCTACCATGGCCACCGCCTCGGACCCCACGGACCTCCGCATCCTCGTCGTCGATGACGAAGAAGACAACGTTGAGGTGCTTAGTCACTTCCTGGAAGCCGAAGGCTACCGCG
>CAXBBB010000152.1:0-6127 GCA_963973615.1 uncultured Rhodothermales bacterium
GGCTTGTTCACCGTCCACCGCGTTGACGACGACTACTTCTACGAAATCCCCGACAGCCTGATCGGTGAGTCGTTCCTATTGGTCTCGCGCGTCGCGAAGACAGCCGAAGACATTGGATACGGCGGAGAGAAGGCGAACACGCAGATCGTGCGTTGGGACAAGCAGGACGATAAGATCCTGCTCAAGTCGCTCTCGTTCTCGAACGTCGCCGAAGAAGGAGATCCGATCTACCGCGCCGTCGAAAGCTCGAACCTGCCGCCGATTCTGGGCGCGTTCGACATCGAGACGATGAACGAAGACTCGACGGCTCACGTCATCAAAGTCAACGACCTGTTTCTGGAAGACATCGGCGCGCTCAGTGGGCTGAGCAGTAGGGCCCGCGAGCAGTACCGCGTGCGGCGCCTGGACAAAAGCCGCAGCTACGTCGTCTCGGCCAACAGTTACCCGCGCAACATCGAAGTGCGTCACGTAATGACGTACGACGCCGGGCAAGCACCGTCCAATAGCTCGACAGGAACGATCACGCTCGAAATGAACCAGTCGATGCTGGCGCTGCCCGAAACGATGGCACGTAAGCGCCGCTGTGACGCGCGCGTCGGCTTCTTCTCGCGCACGGCGACGCGCTATTCCTCGAACGATCAGCGCGCCGAAGAGGACTGCAAGATCGTCCGCTGGAGTCTCGTCCCGAGTGACGAGGAAGCGTACCTGCGCGGCGAACTCGTCGAGCCGGTCGAGCAGATCGTCTATTACATCGACCCGGCCACTCCCGAGGTGTGGCGTCCGTACCTGAAGCAGGGTGTCGAAGATTGGAACGTCGCGTTCGAGGCCGCTGGCTTCAAAAACGCCATCGTCGCCAAAGACCCGCCGTCTTACGAAGAGGACCCTGAGTTCAGCCCCGAAGATGCGCGCTATAGCGTGATCCGCTACTTTGCGTCGGATGTGCAGAATGCGTACGGCCCGAACGTCCACGATCCGCGTACGGGTCAGATTCTCGAGTCCGACATCGGCTGGTATCACAACGTGATGAACCTGCTGCGCAACTGGTACTTCATCCAGACGGCCGCCGCCAACCCGGAAGCACGCGGTACGCGGTTCGACGACGCCGTGATGGGTGAACTCGTCCGCTTCGTCAGTGCACACGAAGTCGGTCACACGCTCGGCCTGCCGCACAACTTCGGATCGAGCTTCGCCACTCCCGTCGACAGCCTGCGCTCGCGCACGTTCACCGACACTCACGGGACAGCGCCTTCGATCATGGACTACGCCCGCTTCAACTACATCGCCCAGCCGGGCGACGGCGTGCGCAACTTCATGCCGCGCGTCGGTGAGTACGACAAGTGGTCGGTCAAGTGGGGCTACACGTGGTTCCCCGACTCGATGACGGACGATCAGATCCGCGCTGAGCTTGCCAGTTGGACGACCGAGCGTGCCGGGGATCCGATGTACTTCTACGGTCGCCAGACCGGAACGAAGGTCGACCCGCGCAGCCAGAACGAAGATCTGGGCGACAACGCGGTCCTCGCCAGCGAGTACGGCATCGCCAACCTCAAGCGCATTCTCCCGCGCCTGACCGAGTGGGGCGTCGACAGCGGCGAGGACTACGACGATCTGAGCGAGCTGTACGGCAACGTGCTCGGCCAGTGGGCGCGGTACATGGGCCACGTCGCCAGCGAGATCGGTGGCGTGTACGAGAACTACAAAGTGACCGATCAGGAGGGCGCCGTCTACGAGCCGGTCCCCGCAGACCGCCAGCGTGCGGCGATGGCGTTCTTGCAGCGCGAAGCCCTCGAAACGCCGACCTGGATGCTCGATCAGGACATCATCCAGCGCATCGAACACGGCGGCGCGTTGGAACGCATCCGCAGCGCGCAATCGCGCGTGCTCGGACAGTTGCTGTCGAGCCAGAAGATGGTGCGCCTCTCGGAAGCCGAAGCCTTCGGTGTCGACAACCCCTACACGCCTGTCGAACTGCTCGGCGACGTGCGGTCGGCGGTGTGGAGCGAGCTTGCCTCGGGCGCGTCGATCGCCGTGTACCGCCGCAACCTGCAGCGCACCTACCTGTCGGAGATGCAGGACTTGATGACAAGCGAGACGCCCAGCGTTCCGGCTACGTTCGGCATCACGCCTATCGATGTCGCCAATTCCGACGTTCAGGCCTTCGCGCGTGGCGAGTTGGAAACGCTCAAGAGCGACGTGCAGCGTTCGCTTCGCCGCACCAGCGACCGGACGACGCAGCTCCACCTGCGCGACGTGGTATACCGTATCGATCAGATTCTCGATCCGGAAGGCGACGCCTGATTCGGCTCGCGTTTCAACCGTTCAGCGCTCCGTCGGCTTCGGCCGGCGGGGCGCTGTTGCTTTCACGGAGGCGATTGTCCACACCTGGAACGCTCCGCCGTGTGCCCGTTTAACAGTGTAAACCTCGAAGGCCTCACTTGGCCGTTCACACATTCTCAAGACTACCTATGGCTACCGAGCCGACGAAAAAAGACGGACCGCTGCTCACGACAGCAGACGGCGCCCCCATCCCCGACCAGGAAAACAGCCTCACCGCCGGGCCGCGTGGACCGCTGCTGATGCAGGACGTGGTGCTCCAGGAGCAGATGCAGCGCTTTAATCGCGAACGCGTCCCTGAGCGCGTCGTCCATGCTAAAGGCTCAGGTGCCTATGGCACGTTTACGGTCACGAACGACATCACTCAGTACACGCGAGCAGCTCTCTTCTCGGAAGTTGGCAAAGAGACCGAGATGTCGATCCGCTTCTCGACCGTTGCAGGCGAGCGGGGAGCCGCCGACGCCGAGCGCGACCCGCGCGGCTTCGCCGTCAAGTTCTATACCGAGGAGGGCAACTGGGACCTGGTGGGTAACAACACGCCGGTCTTCTTTGTGCGCGATCCGTACAAGTTCGCCATGTTCATCCACTCACAGAAGCGGCATCCGCACACCAACCTGCGCGACGCCGACATGCAGTGGGACTTTTGGAGCCTGTGCCCCGAGAGCCTGCATCAGGTGACGTGGCTCTTCGGCGACCGGGGCATTCCCAAAACGCTCCGCCATATGAACGGCTACGGCAGTCATACCTACTCGCTCGTCAACGCTAAGGGCGAGCGGACGTGGTGCAAGTTCCACTTTAAGACAGATCAGGGCATCCAGAACCTGACCAACGAGGAGGCCGCACAGCTCATCGCTCAGGACCGCGAAAGCCATCAGCGGGACCTGTGGGAAGCCATCGACCAGGGCGATTTTCCATCGTGGACGCTTCACATCCAAGTGATGACGCAGGAGCAAGCCGAGCAGGTCGACTACAACCCGTTCGATCTGACCAAAGTCTGGCCGCACGCCGACTTTCCGCTGATCGAGGTCGGCAAGATGGAATTGAACCGCAATCCGCAGAACTACCACCACGAAGTCGAGCAGGCGGCCTATAACCCCAGCTCTTTGGTGCCCGGTATCGGTCCCAGCCCGGACAAAATGCTCCAGGGTCGGCTGATGTCGTACCAGGACGCGCACCTCTACCGCATCGGGGTCAACTACCGCGACTTGCGGGTCAACCGGCCTCGCACCACGGTCCGCAGCTATATGAGAGACGGGCAGTTCGGCGGCCAGCTTGACGAGGGAACAGGGCATCCCAACTACTATCCCAACTCGGTCGAAGGCGCTCCGCGTCCCGATCCCAGCTACGCCGAACCCGCGTGGCATCTGGGAGACGTGACGGTAGAGCGCTTCAACAGTAGGGAAGACCACGACGACTTCAGCCAGGCTGCTGCGCTCTACCACCTGATGGACGAAGCCGCCAAGGGCCGCCTCGCTGCCAGCATTGCCGGGTCGATGGCCGGATGTAAGCGGCAAGAAGTCGTCGACCGCCAGTTGGCACACTTCGACAAGGTCGATGCCGACTATGGCAAGCGCGTCCGCGAAGCCGTCAACCGCGCTCGCAACGCCGGTGGCGACGGGATGGCGTCGGATGTAGAAGCCGGAATGGCCGTCCGTGACGCCGTACCGGAAGGCGAAGGCAAGCGCGGCTAAACCGACCCTAGCTCTGCATCTCCAACCATGAGGCCCGGCTTCCCAGAGAGGCCGGGCCTCTGCTTTTACTCGGATTATGTCTGACACGACCCCAATCGATCTCTCCAACGTCGACTTCCACGAGATCGCCCGGCGCGGCGATGCCGAAGTGCTTGCCGTTTTTCTCGATGCAGGACTCGACCCCGATTTGCGTAATTCCAGCGGCTACTCGCTGCTCATGATCGCCGCCTACAACGATCAACCCGACACGACCGCGCTGCTGCTCGAACGCGGCGCCGACCCCAACGCGCCCGACCGCAGCGGAAACAGTCCGCTGATGGGCATGGCGTTTAAAGGCCACCTCGACCGCGCGCGACAACTGCTCGATGCTGGCGCCGATCCGAACTACGCCAATACCGCCGGGGCGACCGCGTTGCACCTCTGCGCTACGTTTCGCCAACTCGACATGGCGCGTCTGCTGCTCGAAAAGGGCGCTGATCCATCTCTCCGCGACGCCAACAACCAAACGCCCGCTGACATGGCGCGCGCGCATGGCTTCGCCGATCTCGCCGATCTGCTGCGGCCGCAGAGCGCAAACGGCTCAGTCTAGGAGTAAAGACAGGGGGAGGCGGGCAGGGGAGGGGCAATCAGCCCAACTTCTTCTGCCACGTCGTGCCGTCGGCTGTGTCGCGGATCTCGTACCCGAGGGCGATGACCGCATCGCGGATTCGGTCGGATTCGGCCCATTCGCGATCTTTGCGCGCCTGGGTACGCTGCTCCACTAGTTCGGCGACCTGGGCTTCGACTGGATCGGTTGCAGCAGCCTCGGTTGGTTCGTCGTGGGCGAGGAAGCCGAGCAGTTGGTTGGTGCGGTCGAACCAGTCCAGCGCAGATTGAGCAGAAGTGGCGTTAAGGTTGTCGCCGAGGCCGTGGATCAGCTTGACGCCTTCGAGAGCCGATGCAAACGCAAGCGGTGTGTTCAAGTCGTCGCACATCGCGGCGAGGGTACGGTCGTAAACGGTATCCAGCTTTTCGCCCAAGCGGTCCGGCCCATCGTTGGATGTATCGGCGATCTTCTCGACCAGCGCGTGCGCATCGCGGTAGCGGGCGACGACCCTTGCGCTCGACGACAGGTGGTCGCGCGTGAAGTTGAGCGGGCTGCGGTATTGGCCCGACAGCAGCGCGTAGCGCAGTACCAGCGGATCGACGCCCTCGCCCTCGACCAGGTCACGGACGGTGTAGAAGTTGCCTTTGCTCTTCGACATCTTCTCGCCCTCGACCTGCAAAAACCGCGTATGGACCCACGTCCGAGCGAACGGCTTGCCAGTCAGCGACTCGCTCTGGGCGATCTCGCATTCGTGGTGCGGAAAGATCAGGTCCTCGCCGCCTGCGTGGAGGTCGATGGTATCGCCCAGGTAGTGACGCGCCATGACGGAGCACTCCAAGTGCCAGCCGGGGAATCCGCGTCCGTAGGGGCTGTACCACTGCATCAGGTGCTTGTCGTCGCGCTTCCACAGGGCAAAGTCGCGCGGGTCCTCCTTGCCGTCGTCCGTCACGAGTTCGCGCGCCCCGGCCTGCGTGTCGGAGTCGAGCGTGTTGCCGCTGAGTTTGCCGTAGTTGGGAAACGAGCGGACGCGGAAGTAGACGCCTTGCTCTGTCTCGTAGGCATGTCCGGCCTCCATCAGCCGCTCGACGGCTTCGATCTGGCCTGTCACGTGCTCGGTCGCGCGTGGGCGGACGGTGGGTTCGAGCATATTGAGCCGCTTCCAGTCGGCTACCAGGGCGTCGGTGTAGTGCCGTGCCAAGTCCCACACGCTCTGGACATTTTGTCCTCACCCGAGGCGTCGGCTACGTCGTCCTGGGTCAGGTGGCCTACGTCGGTGACGTTGGAGACGTAGGTGACGCGCCAGCCGAGTGCCTTGGCCGTCCGGGCGATCAGGTCGGCGGTCAGGAACGAGCGGAAGTTGCCGATGTGGGCGTAGCTGTAGACCGTCGGGCCGCACGAGTAGAAGCGCAAGTGGCCGGGTTCGGACGGCTCGACGGCGTCGACGCTTCGGGTAAGGGTGTTGTAGAGTTGGAAGTCGGGCATTCCGGATTAGGCGGGTGTCGGTGTGGGAAGCTAT
>CAXBBB010000153.1:0-6116 GCA_963973615.1 uncultured Rhodothermales bacterium
GGAGAGAGCGCCTGCTCAAAGTCGCCCATGTGCCCGATCTGATAGGGTTCGTCGCCCCGCCACGTACCGGCATGCCGTTCGAGAGCCTCGCACACGGCGCTAGCTCGGGCCTGCGCGGCTCCTACGCCTTTCCCCGCGCTCCACTGGCGCTGCGCTGCGGCATCGGCGAGGGTGGCAGGTGAGTGGGTGAGGGTGTGCTTACACAGGTGCAGGTGAATACCGGGCGCCGCGAGCCGCGCCGATCGTTCCTCGCGTAGGCGAGATGAGGTGGCGTAGGCGCTCGAGCGTGTGCAGCGGTGACATTACCCGGTATCCTCCGTCAATGGGGGAGGGACCGGTAGGGGCGGGAAAGTCTCCAGAGCCAGAAGTGCTCGCGAGAGAGCAGTCGACGGAGCGGCCTTTGAGGGCGCCGGGCTCGCGGAGCAGCCGGCGAGCACGACGCCACTGTTCCGCGCTGGGTCCGAGGGCACGAGCGACGTGCCAGGTCGTCTCGGAGACGCTGCGTTCGGGCCAAGCTCTCTGCACACGTCGTCGTAGCGCAGCATACTCGTTGGAGTCGCGCACAAGAGGTCCAACGCGCAGTCGACCACCATCTACGTGAGCGATAACGAAAGGCGCCTCTAGCGCTTCCAGCCCTGGCTCCTCCATCCGCGCAACGACCGCCACAGCTGTGGCGGGTCGACCTAGGTGACTTCGTATGACGTGCTCGGCACGATCGGAGAACCCAAACACGTGGATGCCATCAGTACCAGCCGAGTTGTTAGGGCATGGCCTATGCGGAGATGCCGCGACTTGAGGGTCGCGAGGGTGATGGGCTGGCACGAGCCATCCGTGACGGGCCCAGTACGTGCCGTGCACGAGTGCAAGGGAGAGAGGCAATCCGCATCGGTCAGCCGCTTCGTCGGGCGTTAGGGGATCGCACCACGCCTTGGCGAGCGCTTGCTGATCGGTATCGAACAGGTAGAGGGTCTCCGGGGCGTCGAGCAGGAGCGTAGCAGAGGAGTCGCTCAGCAGTTCGGCCCCTTCTCGCCACCGGTAGCACGCAGAGAAGTGTACCAACGAGATCGGCTACTGCTTCTTGTGAGAGAACGCCCGCGGGTCTTGTCCCGCACACGTGCAAGGCGTTGCATAGGCGTGAACCGAGAGAAACTCCGTGCATCCATTGATACCGTGCTCTGTCTGAATGCCGCCGTTGAGAATCGGAGAGGGGGGAGGTAGGGTGAGGTGAAACCCTTTGTGCGTGAAATATCCAGACCCATCGGACGGGTTGACATGAGATTTCGGCTCTCGCCCGAATACGCTCGGCTCATTAAAATGGGTAACGCGTGTATTCAAGGCGGCCGATTGTAGGGGTACCCTGCTGCTGCTCTCGAGACCTAGTAAGTCGTGGATAGATGGAAGCCTGGCTGCTACTGCTTGGGCAAAACCTGTGTCCATGTCTGTCTTGGAAGTCATCGAAATCCAAAAGGAGACTGTTGCTTCGGCGCAAGCTAGACGAATGGCCTCCATTTCGAAGCCCGTCACGCGCCAATCTCCAGGTGCTGGGGCTGTCGTTTCGGGAGCAGGACCTTTCCGCTTCGACGGGCAGGGAAGCCAAAGAGTGGCTTTGGAATGTGTACACTCGAGCGTATATGTGGTGTCATAGCTCGGGTAGGTTCGGACCGTCAGTCTAGGAGGTTCAGCGGGGCTTTCGGGCGCTTTGAGCCGAAGGTAGGAGGGCACAGATGGGTCCTTCTCCTTGCCGAAGATCTCATCGACGAGATCGGTTATGTCGGCATCGTCCAATGAGACGACGGGATGTTGGACAAGGGCATCGGCTACTTCGGGGACCACCTCAGTCCCACTGATATGCCGAAAGATGGCAGGGTAGCAGGATTGCCAAACGGCATGGACGGTATCCAGGTGGAAGGCAAAAGAGGGTGCTGGCATATTCAGGGGGTGCTATCGAAGGGGGAGGTAGACGCCCATACTGACGCGCACGACTATGATAAGTGGGGAATACGTTTGGTCAAAAAACGATTGACTTTCGTAGGAATAGAGACCGCAAAACGTGATGTATAGGTCCGGGGCGCTTCCCCCTGCGAATGGTGCCGGTGTGGCTGAAGGGTTCGGCGGTTTTACGACACTTAGGGTACACTCGGTCATGCTCGGCAGGGGGCGTCGTGCGATGGGTCGAGGAAAGACGCGAGGTACGCCTTCTGCGGCGAGCACCAGAGCGGTTGCGCGTGTCAGATGGAAGGCGCGGAGCTCTATCCGCTGCTTTGACTGGGGGCAGCGACTATGTCCACGAAGCTATCGGATAGACCCTACATAAAAGAGGATGCCGTCCACCACGAGCGACATCCTCCAGTTGGTAAGTCCATGTTCCCACCGCAGACTTACCTAGTCACGATCAGTAGGCTAGGCGGATGGCTGTTCCATCTGCCTAGAGTGCGATGCAGCGGGAAAGGAAGATCCGCTCCATCGGGAGGATACTGAGCGGGTACCGTGTCGGTCTGTCCGCGGGTGGGAAGCAGCAGAGGTGCAGGCAGTGTCCGAACGTAGGGGTAGGCGGCTCATGTGAGAGAGAAGGGGCGCGGAGTTGAATCTCTCTGCCAGGAGACGCTTCCCTCACGGGGAAACAGGCTCGGTGTCATGG
Source organism: uncultured Rhodothermales bacterium (assembly GCA_963973615.1). Classification (GTDB taxonomy): domain Bacteria; phylum Bacteroidota; class Rhodothermia; order Rhodothermales; family BA12; genus CAXBBB01. The sequence continues at coordinate 2,639 of CAXBBB010000153.1, forward strand.
CGCGAGAGCAGCGTGCTTTGACGATACGTCTACGCCACGTGTGTTGTCACCTACGCGAATGCGTGGTTCTGTTTTGCCCGGCTTCTAAGACCGAGGGCGGGTGAGGGCGCTGTGGGAAGGCGTACGTTACTCCTGCGATCGCTCTGCCTACCCCTACGTTCTCGGCTTCCGCCCCTCTACAGGCTGCCTCTTGGAGTACATGGCTGTTTCTCAATCACGCGAAGGAAGGGTCGCGGATGAGCCCCCTTCATCGCTGCTGCCCAGTTCTCTGCTCCAACGAGACGCCCCTCTAGCGTTTCCCCGCACCGCAATTGCAGAACGAAGTTCGGGCCATTTCCCTTGGGTGCGAAGCAACTAGCGCGCCATACATGTCGAAGCGGAATGCGGCGCGTGCGTAGAGGACGCCGCCATACTATTTCGTCCGGAAAGAGCTCAAGCACAGAGCCAAACGCCACTCCTTCGGTGGGGGAAAAGGCTCCGCGAAAGAGGGGCTTGTCTCGAAAGCGACGGTGTGCCATGACGTTCAGATCAGTCCGCGCCGGATGGCACGTGCGACAGCCTGCACGCCGCTCTGCACGTGGAGCTTACCATAGACGTTGCGGATGTGATAGTCGACGGTGTGAGGACTTACGTTCATGCGGTCTGCGATGGCATCCTTGGTCAGTCCATCGGCCATGAGGGTGAGCACGTCTTTCTCGCGACCGCTCAGTTCGGGTTGGTCGGGTGAGGGTTCGTGGGCAAGGAAGTCGAGGACTTTGCCAGCGACCGGTGCAGGCATGAGAGCACCGCCGCGTGCGGCTTCGCGGACGGCGGTAAGGATCTGGTCGAGGTCGGAGTCTTTGGTGAGGTAGCCACTAGCACCGGAACGGAAGGCGCGGAAGATCAGATCGGCGTTGTCCGAAATCGTCAGCATGACGACGGGCGTGGTAGGCAGTCGGCGGCGCAGCGTGGGCAGCGCGTCGAGCCCGCTGGGGCCGGGCAGATGGATGTCGAGCAGCACCACGTCAGGGGCCGGTCCAGCGTCGAGCGCCTGAAGTAGATCGGCGATGTCTTCGAACTGGTTACTGCAGTGCATCCCAGTGGCTCCGTCGAGCACGAAACAGATGGCGTCGGCATAGCGCGTATCGTCTTCTACAATCCATACGTTCAAGCCGGCTGGCAATGCAAGGACATCCATATATCGATAGGAAGAGGGTGAACGGCCCAGAATACAGAGCGGGTGCGTAATGGCGCACCTACGCGATGGCGTGTCTCTGCGCATAGCGCGCAGTTTGGGCTGTAGCCTTCGCCGAGGACGCTGGGGTAATGGGCCGCGTGAGTTAAGGGCGGCACCGCTACCGGTTGTGGCTCCGCGACGGCGAGCTCAAGATCTACAGGGGCATAGACGGCACGTGTTGTGCCGTCGACAGGTGATCCGCCGATCCGATGCCACTCTATTCCATACGTGGGGTATTTCGGGTTCGGGGACGGCGTGTGCTTCTACGGCTTCGGCGAACTGTCAGACTGGCTCTACAACCCAGCGATGTAGGCCCGCACCAAGCTAGCCACGGCCAAAACGTTCAACAGAAAGCATACCCTGGCCCTCTACGCGTTGTGTGTTGACTCCCTAGCGTGTGGGATATCGCGGATTTCCGACAGCTGATGGGCGTGCCCAAAGGCGGGTACGAGCGGTGGTATGACCTGAACCACAAGGGGAGCGAGGGAAAGCAAGGTTGATCCAAAGTCGGCGACGCCATTACCCTCAAAGAGCATTTGCAGATGCTCTGGTGAATGTCCTCCTGCCAGAGTCGCAGAGCCCGCCACATCAGGCCGACAGCACGCTCAAGCGCTTTGTCTCATCACACCCCCAGCGTCCCATTGTCTCGTCCAATCGTTCTGCCGCGTGCTGCTGCTGAGTAGCCATCAGTTCTGCCCCTTAGTGGGCACACCCCTGTCCCAGGTGTTCAGTACGCCCCTTGGGAGTAGGTCAGTTCGTAACTGTGGGAATAGATCTCGAACACGAGGCCGAAGGGGTCCTCCATGTAGACCATCTTGAAGGGCTTTTCGTCGGGGTAATACGCCCGAATCGGCATCCGCTGCTTGCCGCCGTGGGCCAGGATCTTCTCGACAAGCCCCTCTATGTCTGGGTCTTGGATGCAGAAGTGGAAGGTGCTCGTTTTCCAGTATTCAAAACGCTCCGGTCTCTCGTTGTTCTGGAACTCAAAGATCTCGATGCCAATCTTGTCGCCCGTAGACATATGGGCAATCTTGAACGATTCCCAGCCTGTGCCGAATACGTCGACGCACATCTGGCCGATGGCCGTATCGGTCTCCTCTGTGACAACGGTGGGTCCCATGATGGTGTACCACCCCATGACCTCGCCGTAGAATGCGACGGCGGCCTCGACGTCGGGGACCGAGATGCCGATGTGAGAGAAGGTCTTGGGGTACATGCTCATGGGCTGTTGGGTACTGACGAGTACCTTCGTTGAATCAACGCGCCGAAGGATTGCAAGGGTAGTCAAAGTGTAGGGCGGGCTGCAGAACAGAATGTGATTATACCGTCCCCCGAGCAGATGGCCGGTAGACGAGTTCCGTCGAACTGGGGGTGAACGGGCGGACGTCGACGAGATCCAACGAGGTTTCCTCAGCCGTAAACAGACGCTCCCTGTTCTCGAGCACGACCGGATACACGATCAGTCTGTACTCGTCCACCAGATCGTGAGCGGCCAGCGTCTGAGCCAACTCAGCGCTCCCTCCCACGAAGAGGTCGCGCTCCAGTAGGGTGGAGTTCCAAGCGGCCCGGTCGAGATCCACTTGGTCGAGAGGCTTCAAGGCGCCATACGTGTGCGAGGGCGACGATCCGCGAGGCGCCGGGGTCCCCGGACGTTGGCCGGACAGGTCTACTCGGCCCTTACGCGGTTATCTGAGAGCGTATGCTGTCGTGGATGATTCGTCTCAGGACAGCCAGAATGTGCCGTCCATCCCCCCAGATGGCGAAACAGTTTTCGATATGTTCGCAGCCCCGCAGCAAACCGAACTCATACCGGTTTTACCGCGCTCCCCATCGGGGAAGTCGAGGCGTCCATCCGAACGAGCACGGCTTCCATTGCGGCACCGCTGCGGGCAGACAAGACAGGAGCTACCGTGTCGCCAAGCCAGCCGCCTCGCATCGAGAACTCATACCACACCGTCACCCGCGATCCGTCACCGTCGGGATCGACCCGCCATCCGCCGACCATCTCCTCTACGGGGAACGGAAAACCCGGAGCCTCCGACATGAACCGGAGCGTGTAGGCTCGCTTCTCCTCCTCCCATTCGGTCACCTCTTCCGACCATCGCTCGCCCTTGTGAGTCTCGCAGGTCCGGATCGCGTCGGCCGTTTGGCCTTCGACGGCCACCTTGCGGAGTGCGGGGTAGAACGCTCCGATCTGGCTGAGCGCACTCACAACGGGCCAGACGACCTCGGGTGCTGCGGCGAACCGTCTCTCGAGTTCGA
>CAXBBB010000154.1:0-6067 GCA_963973615.1 uncultured Rhodothermales bacterium
CCAGCCGTTACGTCCAGGCGAACGCTCTCCTCTGGACGTTGCAGTAGGGGCGCCGTGGGCGGGTCGTTGACGGACGTGACCGCTACCGATAGGCGAGCGGTCGTCTCTGCGCCTTCGGGGTCCAGAGCGGTTAGGTCCACCCAGCCTGATCCAAACGCATGGGTCACCGGGGTTAGGCGAAGGATCCCCTCCGCTAACGACGCTGTGAAGGGTGCGTTAGGCGAGAGCGCAATGCGATACGAGAGCGCGTCACCATCGGGGTCCGAAAAGAGGGTGTCAATATTGACTGCGTTGAAGGCGGCAAAGTCTTCGGCGAGCGACAAGTCTGGGAGGACCCCGATTCGCGTGGGTGGGCGATTTTGCGAAAACACAGTCAGCATCCCGGATGCGAGTTGCACCGTCGGGCGGCCCTGATTGAGCAGCACGTCCCGGATGACAACCGTACGCGTCTGATCTCCCAGCGTCGCATCGAGGGGGACGCGGACAGCGAACAGATCCCTTTCAGCACCGGAGAGTGCCGGCCCGGCCCCAGCCACCGCGAGCGAGCCGTCGAGGCGGACGCGCGAGGTAAACAGCCAGCCCTGTGCCAGCGCAACGACCGAGTCGGCAACCAAAACGGCGCCCCCTCCTATCGCAGGGATGACGGCCTCCATGCTGCGCACACCTTCGGTAGGGGCAAGTAGGCGAACAGGCACAAACGCTTCTGAGCCCGGTCGCCCCTCCCCGTCTCCTACGGCCACGCGCGCGCCAAAGACGACGAGGCTCGCAGACCCGATGGCACCGTCCGCATCTACGGCCCGGACAGTCGTTGTGCCGCTGCGGACGCCCGTCACCGTTCCTGCCGCATCTACCGTAGCCACAGCCGGATCATCGACCGTCCACGTCAGGGTGCCTGTGGCAGTGCTGGAGGTGAGCGTAGCACGAACTCCGGCGAGTAGTTCGAGGGATCCGGGTGATAGGGAAAGTACCGGTGGTGAATCGACTCGGACGCTGCCGTTGCGGCGTACGATGCCGCGCGTGGCTTCGTTCACCAACGGGTCTTCCAACGAGAGGGCGGTGCTTCCGCTTCGGTTCGGGTCCGTTCGCAGCCGCAGCTTGAGCAGCGGTGCCCCCGAAGACGTCACGAGCGGAGAGGCCAGAGCAAAGGCGATCTGAGCCTTCCCCGTAGACCCATTGGCCGAAGGACGAACCTGTACAGATGCCCCAGCGAGTTGGGTACCCTCTGTCACCACCCCTTCGACCGAGACGAGGTGAGCGTTGTAGTGCACGGTCACCGAACCGCTCATCACATTAAGCCCGGCGAGCGAGGTCGAGTAGAGGGGCAGGTCGAGTGTAGCACCGAGGCGCGCCCAGGGATCGGGAAGGGGAATCGCATAGCCCCGCACCTCGACCTGCCCCTCGTTTTGGGAAACCACACCGTTGGCATCCGTTGCGCCGACACGCACGCGCCCCACCGAGTGCGCCGTGAGCACGCCCTCTGCATCGATGGTCGCGATAGATGCGTCGCTAGTGGCGTACGTGTAGGGAGCCGTCCCGCCCCACGCGCCATACGTCGTAGACTCTCCCACGAGAAGCACGCGCTCCTCTGAAGGCAGTACCACCTGGGGCTGGGAGGGCACCGTTATCCTGCCGGCTTGGAACGACAGCGCAGGCGTCCCTTCGTTGAGCAGGCTCTGGGCAGCGTCGAACCCCAGATACAGCGTGCGGCCCGCAGCGTCCGCCCGGAAGCGTACGTAGAATAGGACGCCTTCGCCTTGCAAGGCTGTCGTGCCGGCCCCGGCGACGCGAATGGTGCGCTCGCTCAAGCTGATCTTGCTCGAGACGCTCATGCCATTGGCCAGCCCTCCTACCGTGACGACTTCGAGGGGCGTCGCCCCTTCACCGGAATACGTGAGGACGAGCCGAAAAGCGGTCACGTCTAGCCCTGTCAGCGACAAGTCGGCGCGGACAGGTACCAGCACGTCGTGGCCTAGCTGGACCGTTGTATCGGGCAGGCTGAGATGAACGGTCTGCGCCCTCGCGGGAGCGACCGTGAAGCCCAACAAAAGGGCGGAAAGCAGCAGGAGCAGACGCATAGCAATCGGGCGATAAGGGCCTTAGAACACGAGCGGAGCCGCCCCAAAGGCGGGCGGCCCCGAGACGAGTTCTAGCGTGCGAGTACCAGCGTGCGAACCGTCGTCACGCTTCCGCTCACCATCCGCACGAAGTAGATGCCGGGCGCGGAAGTGGACGCATCCCACACGACGCGGTCTATGCCGGCTGGCGCGGTGCGGTCAGCGAGGGGCGCCGCGCGACGACCGAGGGCATCGTAGACTTCGACACGTACGTCGCCCGCGGCGGGCAGCGCATAGCGGATCACCGCCGAACCAACAGCCGGGTGGGGACCTTCAACCGCGAGTTCGTACTCGGCGGGCAGGGCGCCTGCTGCGGCGGCCGTTGCCGTTGCCGTGAGGTCGGTTTCGTTAGCCACGAACTGGGAGAGCTGCAGGCGCCCGTCGGGACGGTCTAGGCGGACCGTCACCAGGGCCAGTGTGCCGTCCGCCGTCAGCGGCGACGTGCGGGCCAGAGCGACGGCGGCCGACCCCTCTGCGTGCGCATAGTCGAGGGCCGGCCCATCGGACAGGCTTCCGGGCGTTACCTTCAGGATGGTGACCCCATCGGCCAGCAGCGCCACCCGGGCAGCCACCACAGCCTCCCCGGGCGCGCCGCTTAACCGCACCGCAACCTCGACGACCTCGCCGAGCACCGCGGCCGGCTGCTCGAGATGCAGTCCTACCTGCGGATCTCGATAGTCAGCTAATAGATCGGTCTTGCCACTGCTCTCGACCGGGAACGCGTCGATCAACCCAACCATCAGTTGGAGGATCAGCGAGGCGTCGAGCGCACTTGCTCCGCCCTCGCCCGAGACGTCGGCCACGGCGAGTTGCTGTGCGTTCAGTGAGGGGTCGACCAGGTGGTTCAGGATTAGACCGGCGTCGAACGCCTGAACGATCCCGTTGAGGCTCACGTCGCCGAGGACGGGGTTGAGCGTGGTGCCGACGAAGGGCAAGAACGCCACGTTACCGACGACGGCGTCGCCGCTTCCGCCCGCGTTGCCGCTGGCCGTCGGGCCGCTGTCCGATCCCCACCAGTTGTTCGTAGCCGTGACCTGGGCCGTACCCGTATTGCCGACGGCGTACTCGGTGTGGCCGCGGAAGTCAGATCCGGTGACCGTCGGAGACGCCGATCCTGTTGCGAGCAGGCCGCGCTGGTTGCGCTGGAACGAGGCGTTCGTGATCGTAGGCGATGCGCTCTGGGCCTCGATGCCGGTCTGGGCAAAGCGGACGACGACATGATCCAGACGCAGGCTCGGATCGAGCGCTTCGTTCTCGAAGACGATACCGGTCCAACTTCCGGGGCCGGATGCGAACGCCGTCGAGTCGCGCGAGGTATCGCCGCCGTAAAAATCGTCGCGGATGTGGGTAAACACAATCTCTCCGCCCGCGCCCTCCAACCCTTCAGCGATCAGGCCGCGCCGGACCGTCAGCTGCCCGTTGTCCCAGAACTTGGCGATGACACCCGGCTCTATCGTCAGCACGGCGTTGTTGGCGACGGTATAGCGATGGAAGTAGTAGGGAATGCCTGCCCGACCGGCGAACGTGCGGTTGCGCAGCGTCACGTCGCGCACGAGCGTCTCATCGCGCACGCCGATGGCTTCCCACGTCGCGCCCGTGAGCACGTTGCCCGAAGCCGTAAAGTCGGAAGCGAGCGACATCCGGATCGGCAGGCCGCTGGTGTATTGGGGATTATGCCCGGCGCTCAGATCGGCAAACGTGTTGCCCGTCAGCGTCGGGGCGGAGACCTCGTTGAGATCGACGCCGACAAGCATGCGCTCAAAGCGGGTATTCGAGATCGTCGGCGCACCGTTGGTCATCGAGATGCCTGTCGTCATGTACTCGAACCGACTGCCCGTGATCGTCGGCGAGGCGCTCTCGAGGTGGATTCCGGTCTCTGCGTGGGCCAGGTGCAGCCCGCGGATGGTCGAGGCGTCGTCGGAGCGGTCGGCAAAGAAGAGTGGGTTGCTGGGCATCCAGCTGAACCGGCTTTGAAAGTATGCCCCCTCGGCGCCGTTGTCCTGCGTGTCGAGCGGCGCTCCGACGCGGTCGTCGTCAATATGGGTGAAGACCACGGGCTTCTCGTCCGTCCCCTGCACGTCGAGCCGCCCTTCGACGGTGAAGCCGCTACCGTTGCAGTACATCCAGTTCGACGCTTTGAAAACGGTGCCTGCAGGAATGGTCAGCGTCGCGCCGTTGCGGACGATGATTCGGCTGTTGCAGCCCATAACGTACGCGATGTTGTCGTGACCGAGGAACGCGCGCTGAGGAAACGTGGTGTTGACCTCAACCTCGTCGCTCTCGAGCACGAGGGCGATCCCGGCGACGTTGAGCGCCTCGTTACTCTCGAACGTTGGATTCGAGAATGGAGACATGGTGACCGGAAAGCCGTCGAGGTTGAGCATCCGTACGCGCCGAACGACGGGATCAGACGTGCCCACGATGCGCAGCGCGACCGTATTGGCCTGCTCGATGGTCACGTCTTCGACTAGGCCGCTCGCGTCAGTGAACATGACGACACCCTCGTAGCCGCCGTAGGCGAGGCGGGCGTGGCGGATCACGTTCTCGCCGTCGCGCTCGTTGCCGCTGAACCGGATCGAAAAACCGCCCCGGTCGGGCGCGGTCTGGTTGCCGTCCAGGTTCGTGTCGCCGCCGACGGCGTCATCCTCGAGGTCCGTCACGACGATGGGATCAGCGGCCGTACCCTCCATTGCCAGCACGCCGCCGACGTCGAGCCCGCTATGTCTCGTAGATTTTATCTGCGTGCCCGCCGCGACGGTCAGCTTGGTGCCGCGCGCAACCTGAGCATTTGTACTCCAGACGTAGGGTACGTTGACGCGTCCGTCGAGCGCGTAGGGACGAAGCGTGGCGTCGTGACGCAGCGTGTTGTCGGAGAGAATATTGTATTCGAGTTGGGGATAGCCCTTGGGTGTCGTCTCGATCAGTCCGATGCCCGCGTTGTCGTTGGCGCGGAACGTCACGTCGGCGAACGTCGGCTGGGCGCGCATCGACAGCAGGATGGGCGTGCTCTGGCCGTCCTCGACGCGCACGCGTGACAGCGCCGACGTGTTGTTCTGGTCGAGCGCCAGCCCGGTGAAGTACGAGTGGGCCACCAGCGCGTCCGAGATCGGCACGTCGCCTGCGGTGAGCGTCAGGCCGATGCGGGCGAAGTGAGACTCGAAGTGGGCCACTTCGGAGAACGGGCGGATCGCGGTCGCGCGGTACTGGATGGTGAGCCAGTCGCCGGGGTTAGGCACGCGGTCCGAGCCGTCGCTTCGCGTGTCGGCAGGGTTTCCGTATCGGTCGTCGTCGGCCGACGTGAACACGATGGGCCGCTCGGCCGTGCCGACCATCCGCAGGCCGCCGTCGACGAACAGACCCGTGCCCGGCAGCGCCTTAACGACGACGCCCGGCTCGATGGTCAGGCGAATCGTCTCGGCGACCGTCACGTTTCCGAGCAGCATGTAGCTGATGTTCTCGATGCCGGCGAACGAGCGCCGCGCGAGCGTGCCATCGAAGCGCAGCGTCTCGCCGACGATGCCGAGCGCACGCGTGCCTGCGCCGTCGATCGTGTTGGCCGAGAACGTGGGGTTGGACGCAAACGAGAGCGCGACGGGCGCATTCTCGACGTTGCCGAACGTAGACCCGCTAATCCTGGGTGCGATGCTACCGAGCAGCATGATACCCACACGCACATTGCGGAACTCGGAGTTCGTCACGTCTATGGACGCTCCGGCAAGCGTCAGCACGGCGCCTTCGTAGTACGACTGCTGCGGCGTACCGAAGTAGACGTACTGGTCGGAGCCGTAGCGAAACACGGCGTGCGTGACCGATCCGGCGGCCGCCGACCCTTGGTAGGTCGCGCCGCTCCAGTCGGTCACGGAGGGTACGGTCGAGTTGCCGTCCAGGTTGGAGTCGCCGCCGTAGACGTCGTCTTTGAGCGAGGTGAACACGACCGGAAGGGTCTCGGAGCC
>CAXBBB010000155.1:0-6058 GCA_963973615.1 uncultured Rhodothermales bacterium
GGCGGGGCATCTCGACGTCCATCAGCACCACGTCGTACGGCGCGCGAACGTTTGCCGCCGAGTGGAGAGCCGCCACCGCCTCGAGGCCGTCCTCTGCGATGTCCGCCGATAGGTCCAGGCGTTCCAGCAGCCGCACGACGACCTTCCGGTTGATGGCATTGTCCTCGACCACCAGGATCCGCGTATTTCCGACGAGCGCAGCAGCAGCTTCGGTTCGTTTCGGCTCCTCTCCCCCCTCGGCACGCTCGACCCGGATGACGAGCGCGAACGTCGACCCGCGCCCTACCTCGCTCTCGACTTCTACGTCTCCACCCATCAGATGGGCCAAACGTCGCGAAATCGCCAGACCCAGCCCCGTGCCGCCGTACAGCCGCGTAGTCGAAGCGTCGGCTTGCGTGAACGACTCGAACAGCCCGTGGATCTTGTCCTGCGCAATGCCGATACCGGTATCCGTCACGTCGAACCGAAGATGATGACTGCCAGAGCCGTACGACAGACGCATAATCACCCCGCCCTTGTGGGTGAACTTGATGGCGTTGGAGAGCAGATTGAGAAGGATTTGACGCACACGCGTTGCGTCCCCGAGCACGTAATCGGGAACGCCAGGGTCCTTCTCTACCGATAGCGACAGCCCCTTGTCCCTTGCCATGGTTTCGACGATGCGGAGGGCATCGCGTCCGACCCGTTCCGGCTGGAAGAGCACGTGCTCCATCTCGACGGCGCCCGCTTCGATCTTAGAAAAGTCGAGCACGTCGTTCACGACCACGAGAAGCGTATCCGCCGACGAGCGGATGATGCGGACGCAGTCGGCATGATCGGGCGCGAGGTCGGCTTCGGCCAGCAAGTCGGCCATACCGATGACTCCATTGAGCGGTGTGCGGATCTCGTGGCTCATCGTCGCCAGGAACTGGCTCTTGGCCCGCGTGCTCTCTTCGGCTTGCATTCGGGCGGAGCGAAGGTCAGCGTTCAGGCGATGCAGGCGCCCCTCGGTTCGCACGCGCGCCGCCGTCCCGATCGTGACGATGACCGTCGGGAGTGCGATGGACAGCATGAGCACCGTCGCCAGCGTGAGCGATAGCATTCCGATCACCGCGCAGATCAGCAGAAGGAGCATGACCAGCAGACCCAGCGGCAGCGCCTCCCACCATCGACGAGCGAACACGCTGATCGCAAACAACCCGACGAGGGTCGTAACGAGCACCCACAGCGCCACGTTTTGATCGTTCATCTGCACCGATCCATACACGTCGAACAGTACGACGGGGTAGGCGACGGCCACGATCACCTCACGCGAGCGGCGCTTCAAGGCGGGAATCTTCCACGTGCCCCACGCAGCCACGAGCACGAGCGCGAACAGCACGAATCCGAGCGCCGTCCCGAACTGAGGCTTTTGCGCGTAGAGCACCACATTGATCCCCAAGCCCGTGACGCCCGCAACCAGAAGAAACGTCCGGTGCAGTTGCGGGCGCTGCACGTCCGAGATCGTCGCCAGCAGCACGCGGGCGCGACGGACGAAGAGCGAGGACGAAGACTTGGGCACGAAGCAAAAGGGTAGACCCTTCGTTTCGGCGGAGCATGTGGCTGTCTTTAGATCGGATTACCGTATTCGTAAGATCCACAAATGCACATCGAGAGCCGGCTCGCACGCACCAGAATGCGGTATTCCGTCTTTCCGTCCGGTCGCGCCATGGCATCGATCCGTAGTGCGTTCGGGAAATCCGCAGGCAGGATGTCGGCGACGATTTCGATCAGGCGGAGGGACATTGGAAGTTGGTAAGCCAAATATGAAGACGCCCTCACCGCTGCGAGCAGTGAGGGCGTCTGAGGGTAACCGGGCAACCGCTTACGGACCGTGTCGAGGTCAGAAGGCCAGCACGCCGCGCGCGGCTTCGAGTACGTCGTCGTCTTGGGGCAGCACGACGCGTTCGAGCGGGTCAGCAAACGGGATGTAGCTGAACTTACCCGCCAGCCGTTCGACAGGCGCATCCAAATCGGCGAATGCCTTGCTCGCGATCTGCGCGGCGATCTCGGCTCCGAAGCCCATGAACTCGTGGTCTTCGTAGACGACAAGAGCGCGGTTCGTCTTGCGAACGCTCGCCAGCACCGTCTCCATGTCGACCGGGACGATGCTGCGCAGGTCGATTACTTCGACCGATACGCCTTCTTTCTCCAACTGCTTGGCGACGTTCATCGACTTGTGGACCATCATGCCGTACGTAACGATCGTAAGGTCCGTGCCTTCGCGCGTGATGGCGGCCTTGCCGAACGGGACGAGGTAGTCGGCGTCGGGCGTCGGCGAGCGGGCGGCAGCCATTCGGTACATCGCTTTGTGCTCCAGAAATAAGACCGGGTCGTGGCTGCGAATGGCGGTTTTGAGCAAGCCTTTGGCGTCGGCGGCGTTCGAGGGCAGCACGATCTTGAAGCCCGGCATGTGCGCGAAAATGGCTTCGATGTTCTGGCTGTGGCACAGACCGCCGTGGATGTATCCGCCGCAGGGCACGCGAATGACCATCGGGCACGACCACGTGTTGTTCGAGCGGTAGCGCATCGGGGCGACCTGGTTGCGCAGCGGCTGCATGGCCGGCCAGATGTAGTCCGCGAACTGGATCTCGACGACGGGCTTCCATCCTTGAGCCGCCAGGCCGACGGCCGTTCCGATGATCGAGTTCTCGGCCAGCGGAGAGTTGAAGCAGCGCTCTTTGCCGAACAGGTCGGTCAGTTCACGCGTCGCGGTAAACACGCCGCCTTTGCCTCCGGCCACATCCTCGCCGTAGACCAGAATCTTCTCGTCACGCTCCATCTCCTCACGCAGCGCCTGGTTGACGGCGTCAACGACGACGAGCGGCTCGCCCGATGGTTCAGACGCGAAATACGTGTTCTCGTCCGGCCCTTCGTAAAACACGTGATCGGTCGCCGTGGCGGGATCGGGGTCGGCTTGCTTGGCGGCCCAGACAGCGGCTTCGTCGACTTCCTTGCGGACGTCTTCCTTCATCTCCTGAATGCGCTCGTCGGTCAGCAGCCCGGCCTCCAGCAGCGTTACCTCGAAGCGCGCGATAGGATCGATGGTCTGATCGGCTTCGAGTTCGTCGGGCGTGCGGTACTTGGTGTGGTTGTCCGACGAGGAGTGCGGCAGCAAACGGACGACGTCGGCGACGAGCAGGACGGGGCCTTTTCCGGCACGAAGGTGCTCGACGGCGGCGCGCGATACGGCGGCGCTCTTGAAGAAGTCCGTGCCGTCGACGCGGGCGCGCATCAGGCCGCTGTATCCCTCGCCAAAGTTATACGCCGAACCGCCAGCCGTCTGGTCGGCAACAGGGACAGAGATGGCGTATTTGTTGTCCTCGACGAAGAACAGCGTCGGCGTCATGGCACGGGCGGACCAGTTCAGCGCTTCGTGGAATGCGCCCTGGCTCGTCGCCCCGTCGCCGCATGAGGCGTAGGCGAACGCGTCCGTTCCCGCGCGCTGGATGCCCAGTCCGAAGCCGACGGCGGGCAGGTACTGCGCTCCGACAGCCGACGAGGTCGACAGAATGTTCAGGTCGCGATGACCGTAGTGCTCGGACATTTGGCGTCCACCGCTCGACGGGTCGTCGGCCTTGGCCATGTGCGCCAGCATCGTCTCACGCGGCGTCATGCCGATCATGAGCGTCATGCACAGGTCGCGGTAGTACATCGAGAACCAGTCGTGTCCGCCTTTTACGTAGAGGCCCAGTGCTGCCTGAGCAGCCTCGTGGCCCGAGCAGCCGATGTGGAAAAAGCCTTTGCCCTGCTTGAGCAGCGTCAGCATCTTCTCGTCCAGGCGCCGCGCCATCAGCATGGTGCGGTAGACGTGCATCAACTCGTCCTCGCTGAAGTCGGCAGGCGTGAGAGGCGCCACGTCGAAGTCCCCTTCGATGCCGTCGGTGGGCTGGGGGCGTTTGGCGTCGGTTTCGCCGCCCGAGGGCGTCTGTTCGTGCTCGGTGAGCATCGCCATCGGTTCGGAGGAAAGCGCTTCCGGATTGAGTTCCATAATCTTCTTTTTGTTCTTCTTGCGAGCCATTACGCGTACGGGAGAGGACGGATCGGCCCAGCCCAATGCTGTCCACATGCTGCCGGAGCAGCCTCACGCGGCGGGCGAGCCCTGCGGCGGACACAGGTGTCCAACCACACGCAACGGCCCAAGCCGACAATCCGAGCGGCAGCCAGTCAAGGCAGAGCGGGTCGGAGGGGCAGGCGGCGGTTCGTTGCTCTCGAATATACCGAACAGGTACGCTCAGGCTCCGCGTAGGGAATGCGGACGCGCGCGCAATTTTGGTCGAAGTCGTCGTTCGCCACACTCAGACGCAGTAGTTTCGGCGGTTCCGTGCGTTGGTCCCTCTCGTCCGGTTCTGCATTTTCACTCTGACAGCCTCTATGCTCCGTCTTCTCCTCGTCCTCCTTCTCGCCTCACCCCTCGCCGCCTGCGGCAATGGCGACGACGCTGCTTCCGACACGACCATCGCCATCCCGACCGGCGAGCCGCTCACCGGATCGGAGTATGCACTGATCGTCTCGTCCGATTTCGGAACCGATACGCTCGCTCTCGCGATGTTCAATCAGCAGTTCGCCCAATTCACGCGTCAGATTCAGCAGGGCAACCCCGCGCTACTGAGCGATTCGCTGTCGATGCGTGAGATCCGCCGCTTGATGAGCGAGCAGTTCGTGATGCAGCACCTGATCGAAGGGCTGACCGAAGACGAAGCAGCCACGGCAGAAGACTCCACAGAAGTAGCCAACCGCATCCAGGCCTTCCGCGGTCAGGCCGGAGAGGAAGAGTTTCAGAACCAGCTTGCTCAGCAAGGCATGACCGAGGAGATGTTTCGCGAGATGAGCCTGATGCGCTTGCGCTCGGAGCGCGTCCAGCAGCGCATCGCCGACGCGACGCCGCAGCCCTCCGAAGCCGACGTCGAAGCCTACCGCAGCGAGCAGGCCGAAGAAGTCCGCGCCAGCCAGATCTCGTTCTTCCTCTACCCCAACTACACGCCCGCCCAGCGCGACAGCGTCGAGCAGTTGGCCGAGGCGGTTCTCGATAGCGTCCAGGCCGGAACGCCGCTCAGCGAACTAGCCGCCCGCTACTCCAACGACCCGTCGGGACAGGCCGGAGGCGACGTTGACTTCTTCAACCGCTCAATGGGCTTTCCCTTTACCGAAGAAGCGTTTGCGCTGGCCGACTCGGGCGACGTAGCCGCCGAACTCGTCCGCACGCCCAACAGCCTGCACGTGCTCCAACTCACGGGCCGCCGCATGGGTGTGCCGATGGATACGACGCGGGCTCGCCAGGCGCTGCGCTTCGAACGCCAGGCCGAAGCCTTCCGCGACGCCGTCATCGAGCGCTTCCGTGAGGCCAACGGAATCGTCCGCGTCAACGACGCCCTGCGCATCGACCTGAACGACGTGTACGAGATCGACGGATAACGCAAACAATCCCAACGCTCCCGTAGGGGCGAGATGAATCTCGCCCGCAATGCATTCGACGCGTTCAAGCGCCTAGGCACGCCGCCGCGCGCGGGCGAGACAAACCTCGCTCCTACGCATTGATCCATTGATCTTTCGGTCTGTACCAGGTCCAACCCCCTTCGCCATGCTCCGCTACCTCACCGCCGGCGAATCGCATGGCGAAGCTCTGATCGGCATGGTCGAGGGAATGCCCGCGGGCGTCTCGGTCACCGAAGACGCGATCAACGAACACCTGGCGCGCCGCTGGCTGGGCTACGGGCGCGGCGGACGCGCCAAGTTCGAGAAAGACAAGGTCCACGTCTACGCCGGACTGCGCTTCGGGCGGACGATGGGCCACCCCATCGCCTTCAAGCTCGAAAACGAAGCCTACCAGCGCGACCGCTCGGGATGGCCCGAGGTCATGTCGACCGGCGGAAGCGGCGAAGAGATCGAAGCTGTCACCCTCCCGCGCCCCGGCCACGCGGACCTAGTCGGCGTGCAGAAGTACGGACATCGCAAAGGCGAAACCGACGGAGGCGACATCCGGCCCGTCATCGAACGCAGCAGCGCGCGCGAAACAGCGATGCGCGTGGCCTGCTGCTCG
>CAXBBB010000156.1:0-6058 GCA_963973615.1 uncultured Rhodothermales bacterium
GCCCAGCGTCGGGGCCGAAGCGTCGATTTTGGCTTGCGTGGGGCGGCGGTTGGTAAGCGGCTGGTCGGGTTTGTGCGGATGGAACGGGACGGTGTTCCAGGTGAATACGAGTGGGCGACGTTCGGCCAGTACACGCGCATAGATCGTCGCCGACTGCTCGCCCATCGGTCCGTCGCGGCTCGTCGGGATGCCGTCGATGGGGAAGTCAGAATCGACGAGTTGCTTCTCGCTCACGAGTGGAATACCTGAGAACCGGCAGCCTCGGTAACCGGGCGCTTCGGCGACGGCGAGGATGGGCGGTGATTCGTCGAACGCGTCGAGGTAGGCGCGCAGGTTGGCGGTTCGGAGTTGGGGAGCGCCGGGCACATCGAGCGCGTCGTCGTAGTCGACGTACGGATTGAACAGCGTGTCGGTCGGTGCGGCTGCGTGGAGGAGCGGCGCGAGGGCCTCCCAGAGTCGGTCGGAAAGTGTCATGCGTCGTCAACGGCCTCCAGCCTCATCCGTGCCGCGGTGTCCGTAGCGACGGGATACATCCCGTCGCCCTCCGCTGATACAGCGCTGTGAGGTACCGCCGCCGCTGTGTACAGCGGCGCTACGTGGCTGGGCGGTGTTCGACGTTTCGCAGGTTACATCAGGCATCTGCTGTCTCCTCTATTAACTCCGCTTTTACATCGTCCGGCAGCGCGCGCCAGTCGACGTTGTGCAGCGCGCCCCATAGGGCCCACAGGCCTGAGCGGTTGATCGCACGTGATCCCCAGCGGTGGCGGATCATCCGGTAGGCCATGACGACACCGACGCGTTCCAACTCGCCTCGCGTGTGGATGCCGAACGGTTCGAGCAGTTCGGCAGTGCGCGGCCCCAGGTTACGCAGGTCGGCGATGGGTGTGCGCGCGACGTCAGTCATCGGGCGTGAGCGGTGGGACGGTCGGCGGTGAGTCCTTCTTGGGGCGTTCGACGAGCGGGTCGCCACAGACGCGGCAGAAGCGGGCGTCCTCGACGTGTGCCAGGTGCGGGTGATCGGGGCAGGCACGCAGGAGGAGCTGGGCCTGCTCGGCATCCCTCGCTCGTGTGAGTTCGGACGTGACGATGCCCGTCGGGACGGCGATGATGCCATACCCGAGCAGCATGATGATCGTCGCCAGGAACTGACCGATAGGCGTGGCGGGCGAAATGTCGCCGTAGCCGACCGTCGTCAGCGTCACGACGGCCCAGTACACACTCAGCGGGATGTTGTCGAAGCCGTTCTGTCCGCCCTCGACGATGTACATCAGCGACCCAAGAATCGTGACCGACGTGGCGACGGCGAAGATGAAGACGATGATTTTGCGCCTACTCGCCTTGAGTGCTTCGCTCAGCGTGGAGGCTTCTTCGAGATAGCGCACCAGTTTGAGTACGCGGAAGACGCGCAAGATGCGCAGCAGCCGGATCACGAGCAGGAACTGGGCGCCTGCGTAGACCAAACTCAGGTACGTCGGCAAGATCGCGAGCAGGTCGACGACGCCGAAGAACGACTTGGCGTACAGTTTGGGATGCCGAATCGCAATCAGCCGCAGCGCATACTCGATCGTGAACAGAATCGTGAACGTCCACTCGGCGATGCGCAGGACCTCGCCGTATCGGACCCGTATGGAGCCAACCGATTCGAGCATCACGATGGCGACGCTCATCAGGATCGACACGATCAGCGCTACGTCGAAGGCCTTGCCGACGGGCGTGTCGCTGCCATAGATGATGACGTACAGCTTTTGCCGCCATGCCGGAGACGGAGGGGGCGCTTCGGGGCCGAGTTCACGAGCCGGAACGCCCGGCGCGGCTCTTGGCGTCCGCTCACCATCGTAGGCGTACTCGTCGTGCGGATGCTCGTGCAGCATCTTGGGTTTGTCGCTCATCGGCCTTGCTCCTCTCGCCACGCATCGTAGTGGTAGAAACTGCTCACGACGATGGCGTGCCCAATCTCGCCGCTCCGGATGCCCGCGCGAACCTCGTCGCGTGTCAGCAACAGGGTGTCGATGTCCTCGCCCGCGTCCAGATTGATTCCGCCGACGAGGTGGACGTCGGTCGCTACGACGACGTGGCAGCGGTTGCTGAACAGCGCCGGATTGGGATCGAACGCGCCGATAGCTTCGACACGGTCGGATGCGTAGCCGCTCTCTTCGACCAGTTCGCGCGCTCCGGCAACGGCAGGAGAGAGGTCCGCGTCGTCGATGATGCCGCCCGGCGTTTCGAGCGTGACTCGGTCTACGCCGTGTCGGTACTGTCGGACGAACACGAAACGCTCGTCGGGTGTGACAGCGATCACGTTGACCCAGTCGCGCGACTCAATGGTGTAGAAGTCGTGCTCGTCGCCGGTGCGAGGTGAGCGGACGCGGTGCTCCATCAGGTCGAAGACAGGCAGCGCGATGCGCAAGCGGCTCTTCAAGCGGGGCCAGGGGTGGATGCGGCTCATGCGGTGACGGTCGGTTCGGCTTCATGGTACGCACGATTTGTTCGTCGGTGCGCTAAACACTTGGGATATCCCAGGCAGTGAAGGGACCCCGTCGGTGGATACGCTGATCGATACGCTAGTGCGAAACGCGGGACCGCCGGATTGCTGAGCGATGAGGCCTTGCAGATGGGACAGATAGTAATCGGATGAAGAGTTGTGCCCAAACTACACCACGTGTTTTCGACGCGCTGGGCGACAATTCTGAGCACCGTCCGGCGTTTCGTGCGATCTTTCGAGTTCCCACCGCCGAGGCCGCCGCTATGCCCGATTCCCCGCCGCTTCCCAACTTGCCGCGCCTGCCTCCGGCCGACCCTGCGTCTGTGCGCACCTTACAACGCGTCGCGGCTCCATCGGTGCGGCACCCCAGCGCTGTCGCTCAAGCGGCCGCCGACCGGCTCGGCTCCTCTCCCGATGCCACCGCGACAGCCAGCGTTCCGCTCGGTCTCGTCAGCGGGCACACCCACTACTTCGACGGCTTCGCGCTGATGCTGTCCAGTCCGATGTCGACCGCTGTTGCCGTTGGGGCCAGCCAGTCGGGGCGATACGAACTGCGCGTTGGCGGCTGGATCGCGACGTGGATGGCGGAGGAGGAAGCGGTGTGCGAGCCCGATGGGGACGATCCGTTTGGCGTGGCGCGTGTCGACGAAGACTTTTTGCGCGCACTGGCCCGTGTCGCCGTCGAACTCGTGCGGAAGTGGCCGACTAGCGAGCCGATTCGCATCGCCGTCGCTTCGTCGGCATTTCCGAGTTTGAGCGATGGAGCCGTCGCCTCGTTCGTCGTTGCGCTGGGCGAGATTCTGGCGCCGGACGTCGAGACGCGTCCGCGGCTGAGCATGCTTCGTCAGGCGTTAGCCGACGCGCTCTATCCGTTCAGCATCGCCTATCTGACCGAAGCTGCCGAGGCGACTCTCCCCGTCGGACAGCGCACGTTTGCTCTCCACGACACCGATCCCAAAGCTCCGGCGCGCATGGTGATCGAGGCTGAGCCTGACCCTAGTGTCGCATGGGCGCTGCTCGTCCCCCAGCGTCCCGTGCCTCGCCCCGGACGGGTCCGCGTGCGGCTGCGTCAGGCCCAGGCTGCGCTCGACGCCTTGCGCGCGTTCGGCATCGATGGTCCCGGCGATCTGCGTGAGTACACACCCGCCGAACTCAACGAGGTGCTGATGCGCATCGAACCACAGCTGCGTCTGCCTGCCGCGTACCTCGCCGGGGAAAACCACCGCGTCGGACGCGCGTGGCGTGCTATCGTCAAAAACGACGCACAGCAGTTGGGTGCTCTCATGCTCTCCGGGTTGCACAGCCGTCACGCCTGGATGGGTGCCCGGCCAGGTGTCGAGGAGGCCGTCGCCCAGGTAGAAGACGCCCTGGCCGACGGCATGTACGGCGTCGGTCTGACCGGACACGCCCGCGCGCTGCTCCTCGTCGGTCATCCGCTCGTGCTCCCCGGCGTGCTCGACGATGTCCACGGCCGCTTATCGCAGGTGACCAAAGGCGGCGCCCACGCATTGCTGATGTAGATCGCTGCGCCGAACTGCGGACTCAGCGGACAACTCTCCAGTTCGGCTTCTCTACTCTGGGCGTGGCTGCGCTAGTCGTATTTTGCCGTTCCCGATTCACCTGCCCCGACCGACGTGACCGCATCCGCTGCCTCTCCTGCCTTCGATCTCGAACGCGTCAGTGCGCGCATCAGGGAAGAAGGGCAGTTCGTCCAGGCATTGAAGACCGAAGTCGGACGCGTCGTCGTGGGGCAGCACTATATGGTCGAGCGGCTGCTGATCGGGCTGCTCGCCGGAGGGCACGTGCTGCTCGAAGGCGTCCCCGGTCTGGCTAAAACGCTGACCGTATCGACGCTCGCGCGCGCCATCGGGACGCAGTTTCAGCGCATCCAGTTCACGCCCGACCTGTTGCCCGCCGACCTGATCGGCACGCTGATCTACAACCAGAAAGAGGGCACGTTCGAGGTCAAAAAAGGGCCGATCTTCGCGAACATCGTCCTCGCCGACGAAATCAACCGCTCGCCCGCCAAAGTCCAGTCGGCGCTGCTCGAAGCGATGCAGGAACGCCAGGTCACGATTGGCGACTCGACGTTCCAGTTGCAAGAGCCGTTTCTCGTGCTCGCCACGCAAAACCCGGTCGAGCAGGAAGGCACGTATCCGCTGCCCGAAGCCCAGGTCGACCGTTTCATGCTCAAGCTCCATGTCGGCTATCCGACGCGCGAGGACGAACTCGAAATCATGCGCCGCATGTCCCGGACGACCGAGCGCGCTCAGACCCGTGCCGTCGTCTCGCCCGATCAGATTTTGCGCGCCCGCGGTGTCGTCGAGGAGTTGTACATCGACCCACGCGTCGAAGGCTACATCGTCGATCTGGTGATGGCGAGTCGCACGCCCAGCCAGTACGGACTGCGACAGATGGGCGCCTTGGTCGCGTTCGGCGCATCACCTCGTGCCACGATCAGCCTCAACCTTGCTGCGCGTGCCCATGCCTTCTTGCAGCAGCGTGCCTACGTGACGCCCGAAGACGTGCGCGCCGTCGCCCTCGATGTGATGCGCCACCGCTTGGTGCTCACCTATGAGGCCGAAGCCGAAGAGATCACGAGCGACGATCTGGTGCAGCGGATTCTGAACACGGTCGAAGTGCCGTGACCACCGACGGGTCATGCGGCAGGCATGTCTCGTTCGACGAGCGCCAACCAGGCAGTGAGAGCTCCACGTAGAAGGCGGCTCGGGTAAGCTCTACCCCGAGTCGTAGATCCCCGCGTTCGGGGGGGACGAGGGGGGCACGGTTGACAGATCCCCCGCACGGGAGCTTCCAGGTCCGGGCGCTCGGCGGCTTGGGGCCAGAGGTCCGACGCATGGGGAATAGGCCCAAGAACTATGTAGCCGTCCGAGCCAATTCATATTACCTTTACCCTCGGTCCCGTGTTGGTAATGGAACGGGTGCACGCTTTTCTCTGGCGGCTCCACTCACCCTCAATACCCCCCGGTATGAACCACAGCTACACCTCCCCCGCACACCGCGCGCTGCGGGCCACCCTCGCGACTGCGCTCACGCTGCTGGTGCTCGTGGGCGCTGCGCCCCAGACACAGGCGCAGTCCGCCCTCACTTCAGGGTTTAACCACACGTGCGCCCTGCTCGAGGGCGGCACGGCCAAGTGCTGGGGCCGCGGCGGCGAGGGCCGCCTGGGCTACGGCGACACGGACCACCGCGGCGACGGTCCAGGTGAGATGGGAGCGGACCTGCCCGCGATTGATCTGGGCACGGGCCTGACAGCCAAGCAGATTGAGGCAGGAAATGACCACACGTGCGCGGTGTTGAGCAACAACACGGTCAAGTGCTGGGGCCGCGGCGGCGAGGGCCGTCTGGGCTACGGCGACTCGAACCACCGTGGCGACGGTGGGGGCGAGATGGGCAACGCCCTGCCTGCCGTTGATCTGGGCACCGGGCTGACGGCCAAGCAGGTTGAGGCAGGAAACTCTCACACGTGCGCACTTCTGAGCGACAACACGGTCAAGTGCTGGGGCCTCGGCAACGAGGGCCGTCTGGGCTACGGCGACTCGAACCACCGCGGCG
>CAXBBB010000157.1:0-6015 GCA_963973615.1 uncultured Rhodothermales bacterium
TCCTGGGCGCCTTTCGTCGGCATGTTCATCGCCCGCGTCTCCAAAGGGCGAACCGTCCGCGAGTTCATCTTGGGCGTCATGATCGTGCCGACACTGCTCTCGCTCGTGTGGCTGGCGGCGTTTGGCGGCGCGGCTCTCAACCTCCAGGTGACCGGCGCCGTCGATATCGTGGCAGCCGTCAACGCCGATGTGGCGACGGCTCTATTCGCGATGCTCGACGGCTTCCCGCTCTCGGCGATCACGTCGACCATCGGGATCATCCTCGTAGTCGTCTTCTTCGTCACGTCGTCGGACTCGGGCTCGCTCGTCGTCGACCACCTGACGTCTGGCGGTAAGCTGAACTCGCCGAAGCCACAACGCGTGTTCTGGGCGGTCATGGAGGGCGTCGTGGCGGCCGTGCTGCTTGTCGGCGGCGGACTGGCGACGCTCCAGACAGCGGCGATCGCGACGGGGCTTCCGTTTGCCATCATCCTACTGTTCATCGTGTGGGCGCTCTACGTCGGCTTCCGGCGCGAACTCTTCGCGCTCGATGCGGTCCGCCAGCACGCCGAGGCGGTCACGCTACGCGACGATTTCGACGAGCACCTGACCGGACGGCTCCCGATCGCGCCGAAAAAGGACGACGCAAAGAGCACACGCAACCCTCGTTGACGCCTGTTAGTCGCTCGGCCGAGACGTCGTCAGCGATGGTCGCTGATTCCAATCCTCCAACCATCCGTGGATACGGCGCCGTTCGCGGCGCTCGTAGAGCACCTCGGTGAGGAGCATCGCTGGCAAGATGCGGGGGCGCGGCCGGCTCGTGTCGACGCGGAAGCGCCGGAGCGCGCCGATCGGCTGGGTGTAGGCGGCGTGGAGCGCGGCGACGCGGATTGTGATGGAACGAATGTCGGCGAGGCCCGGGTGCTCCTCGACTGCATCGTCGTCGTCGGTTGCGTCGGGAATCTCGAGGATGTCGCCAAAGGGGCCGAGCGTCAGGAAGTAGCCCGACGGGAGCGGCCCTTGCTTGATGAGATCCTGAACGCGGGCATGTCCGTACTGCTCTAACGCGATGGGTTGGCGGCTGGCGAGCCGCTTATGGTAGGTGCGCTCCTCCGTTTCGATCTCGACCGTCACACCGAGCACGTGGACGATCTCACGGCCGAGGTTGGAGAGGAGGCAGAGCGAGTCCGGTCCGTGCCCATTGGCTTGGTGTATGAACAGAGCCGGACGCCGGTGATGCTTGGCATCGCGGTGAAGGAGAAACGCGTAGAACACCCACACCATGAGGGTGCAGAGACTCAGGACGATCGAGATCAGCCAGGCGTATTCTTGGAGCGTGGTCATCAGGCAGGGAATCAGCAGCTACTTCGGTACGAGTCGGGCAGGCCGTCAGGTCCAGAGACTCTGGCGCCAGCAGTCGCCGCGCTAGCACGTGCAGGTGCTGAGTTGAAAGCCAGCGCCTCGGCGTAGCGCCGCGCCGCTGGTGATCACCCCGGCGGCGTCCTCCTCCCTGCCTGGCAGCAGCCAGAGGGCGACAGCGGCGACGGTAGCTTGACTTTCGACCGAGAGATTGGCGGCCTGTTTTGGACCTGGTCACCAATGTCTTCTTGATCAAGCTGAGTTTCTGGCTGGCGTGAGTACCGTCGCAGTGGGATCGTCGAAGTTGTGTAAACGCAAAAACCTGCCGAGACGTAGAGACCCGGCAGGTTTGGACGGAAAGGACGGACTCAGAGTCCGAGTTCGTCACATCCAGCATCGGCGACACCTACGAAGCTGGTATCGTCTCCGGCACCGTCGACGAATTCGGTGCGGGTGAGCAGGCGGTTGCCGTCGTCGTCCCAGTCGTCAAACTTGTCACCAAGGTCGCGTGTGGCGCTACCTCGGCGAATGCCGATGTCGAACTCGGCCCTTGTGAGCGTACCATCGTTGTCGGTGTCGTAAGCGCTGAACAGTCCCGACGCAGCCTCGTTGCCGCCGATGGCTTCGTCGTCATTGGTGTCGAGTAGCGCGCAGCCGCCGACCGTTGCGGCAGCACCAGCGACGAGTTCTTTAGCTGAACCGCAGCCTGAGGCGATCAGGAGCAGAAGGGCAGCAAGGAGAGGAGAGTAGCGCATGAGTACGGTGGGTATGTGTGTGTGAGTTATTGCGACAGACGACATCCCACGTGCGTTCCACTTAGGTATCGGCAGACTCGGGATCGTCACACTTTCCGCCCAAAGCAGCCGCCCGAGAGGGGAAGCGGTGCCCAAACGGGCAAGCAACTCACGCTCCTGACCGCGATGCTGCGACGCTCGAGGAATCGAACATGCTCTGAGCAACCCTTCCCCCGGCTCGCTGTACTGCGGATGCTTTCACCAACATGCACTGAGCGATGATCGACGCCGTCCATCTGCTGACCGAAGCCGAAAAGCTGACCGAATGGTGGTCGCCTCGTGTCGTCGGGCGCGTCAACGATCAATACGTCAAGGTGGCGAAGGTCCAAGGCGCGTTCGTGTGGCACGACCATGCCGACGAAGACGAGTTGTTCTTGATCTTGAAGGGACGACTGCGCATCGAACTAGAAGACGGGGAAGTCGAGCTATCGCCAGGTTCGTTCTGCGTCATTCCTCGCGGCGTGCGGCACAACCCGGTCGCCGATGCGCCGTGTTTTCTGGCGTTGATCGAACCCGTATCGACCCGCCACACCGGGGACGTAGAAACCCCGATGACACGGTCGATAAACGAACAACTGGGCGGTTAACGCCACGACCAGACACTGTGTGGGAGCGGTTGAGCGCGCATCGAGACGGTTCAGACACGCAGAAGGGCGGGCGACAAGATGTGTAGGCGCGAGAGGGGTCTATATGTCGCATCTTGGCACTTCCTCCCTTTTGCCTTTCGCTCACGGACTAGACAGCGTATCGTACCCGTTGCGTCTTCGATGCGTCTCTGCTCCGTCGCCTTCGTTACTCGTTCTGCCCCTGCGCACAGTTACACCTTCCGGCATGATAGTTCTCCAACACTACGCTCTGCGCGTGTGCCTATGGATCGGCCTGGTGCTGATGACGTGTGGACCAGCCCTGGCGCAAGAAGCCGTTGCCCCGTTCGAAGTCGACGCAATAAGTGTCCGTGGCGATAGTGGGACGCAGACGCGGTTGGACGTGTATACCAAGATCTCGTACGCGGCGCTCTCGTTCACACGCGCCGATGCGGGATTCAAAGCCCAATACAGCGTCACGCTGGGCATCTACCGCATCGAACGAGGCGGACGTCAGGGCGCTTACGTCGCAGGAAAGACGTGGGACCGGACCGTCAGCGCGTCCAACTACGACGCCACGATCGAAGACCGCTTCGCCGACCGGACGACGCAATCGCTGTCGCTTGCGCCGGGGCCGTACCTGTTGCAGTTCAGCGTTGAGGATCGGTCTTCGTCGCGTACCTACGCCCACGAAGTGACGACGGTCGTCGCCGATCTGAGCCGCTCGCCGTCGGTCAGCGACCTGATTTTGGTCGATAGCTACGATGCGGCCAAGGTGAGCATCAGCCCGCGCGTATCGAACGCCGTCGCCTCGGACGAGCGGGCCTTCTCGTTCTTCTACGAAGTCTACTCGGATGCCCCGCGCGAAGTACGCGTCGTGCGCGAGGTGCGGCGCCAGGCGCGGCGCTCGCTCGTGCGGACGGCATTAGGGATGGAGCAAGACGAATCGTCCAACGCCACCTATGCGACGGTTGCGCCGACGAGCCTCAAAGCCGGACGCAACCCGGTTGTCGTGACGATCCCGCTCGAAGGCTTCCGCGTCGGCAGCTATACGGTCCGCATCCGACTCGAAACGCTGTCGGGCGATACGCTCGCCACGCGCGAGAAACCCGTCGAGGTACTGTGGACCGGACTGGCGCAGCACGTCCGCGACCTGGACGGCGCCATCGCCCAACTCGTCCACATCGCCAAGCCGCGCGATATCGCCAACATGCGCAACGCACCTACCACAGCCGAGCGCCTGCGCCGCTTCCGCGCCTACTGGGAGCGGATGGACCCGACGCCCGGCACGGTCCGCAACGAGCGCATGGAGGAATACTACCTGCGCGTTGCCTACTCGAACCGCAGCTACAAAGCGGGTGCACGCGACGGGTGGGAGACCGACCGAGGCCTCGTCATGATCCGGTTTGGCGAGCCGACTGAGATCGAACGCCATCCGTTCAGCTTCGACAACGACCCGTACGAAGTCTGGACCTATAACCACATCGGACGCCGATTCATCTTCATCGATCAGACCGGCTTCGGCGACTACCAACTGCTCCACCCCATCTGGGACGACCGGACGCGGCTGTAATCCCGAAAACCACACGTCGGTGCGCTTTTTCTCTGTTCTCGCTCTCGCCCTGCTCACGCTCGCTGCCTGCGACTCGAACGAATTTGACAAAGTAGCCGGACGATACGTGGCTACTACGCTCGACCTCGAACGCGCTGGCGACGGACGCTACGACGCGCTCGCGACCGGCGGTTTCCTCACGCTGACACTGAAGGACGATGGACGCGTATCGGGAGCGTTTGCGCCGGGTCGCGACGACTCCAATGGACCTGATGCTCCAGCTCCTCCCTCAACTGAGTTCGACGGAACATACCGACTGACGCGAGGCGGCGCCGAGATCGACTCGGAGTCGCTTCCGTATCAGATCCCGAGTCTGTTCGATGAGCGAAGCGGCGTGCTATCGGCTGAGGAAAACCACAGCTTCACCGGCGGCTACCGCATCGTGCTGGAGCGACGGTAACGGAGCATGGATCGAGGGTAGAGCGTAGGGACGAGCCACTTACCGCCCCGCCGTATGTCTCAACCGCTCCGCATCGTGTTCATGGGTACGCCCGAGTTCGCCGTGCCATCCCTTGAAGCGCTCGTCGAAGCAGGGCATACCCCGGTCGCCATCGTCACGTCGCTGGATACGCCGGGAAGTAGGAGAAAGCCGCCGACGCCTCCGCCGGTCAAGCGGGCCGCCGAGTGGTTGGGCATCGAGCGGATCCTGCAGCCCGAGTCGGTCAAGGCGCCCGAGTTTGCCGATGAGATCGCCGCGTTGCACGTCGACCTGATCGTCGTCGTCGCGTTCAAGATCCTACCTCCGGCAATCTTCGAATCGGCGCGTTTGGGCGCGTTCAACCTGCACGGCTCGCTACTCCCCCGCTACCGAGGCGCGGCTCCGATTCAGCGCGCCGTCATGGCGGGGGATAGCGAAACCGGTCTGACGACGTTCGCACTGGCCGCGCGCGTCGACACGGGTGGCATCCTAGTGCAACAGCGCGTGCCGCTGTCGCCAGACGATACTGCAGGCGACTTGCACGATCGGCTGATGACGTTGGGAGCGGATCTAGTCGTCGAAACGGTCCGGCTGTACGAGAAGGGTAACGTCGATCCGCAGCCGCAAGACGATGCTCTCGCCACGCCTGCGCCCAAACTCTTCCGAGAGGAGGGCGAGGTCGATTGGAATCAGCCCGCCGAGCAGGTGCGCCGTCACATCCACGGCTTCTCGCCCTTTCCCGGTGCGTGGACGACGTGGCGCAGTGAGGCACTCAAACTCTACCGCACCGCCCTCCCCGACGACGCGCCTGTGTTGGGCAGAGCAGCACCGGGGACACTAGCAGTCCAAGACGACCACCTGTTCGTCGCCTGCGCAGATCGATGGCTCGAACTGATCGACGTGCAGCAAGCAGGGCGCAAGCGGCAGGACGCTGCGGATTTCGTGCGCGGAGCCAGTCTGGAAGCAGGCGAGCGCGTCGGCTGAGCGCTGCTACTTCAGACGAAACGAGCGGCGATGATGGACCGTCGGGCCGTGCGTGGCGAGAGCGGCGTAGTGAGCGCGCGTTGGGTAGCCCTTGTTACCCTTCCAGTCGAACGCAGGAAAATCGGCGTCGAGGTCTATCATCAGACGGTCGCGCGTGACTTTGGCGATAACCGACGCGGCAGCGATACTCTGACTCTTACCGTCGCCCTTAACGATGGCAATCGCCGGACTGGGCAGGTCGGGCGGCAGCCGGTTGCCGTCGATCAGAATGTGATCCGGCGTCAC
>CAXBBB010000158.1:0-6007 GCA_963973615.1 uncultured Rhodothermales bacterium
TCCTGCTCGCGCTCACCTGCTCAGGACCCGCCTCGGCCCAAGCCCAGCGCTCTCTGCTCGACGATCCGACCGTCCGCGCACGCGCGCAACACGGTTTGGACCGCCTCTACAACGTCGACTTTGACAAAGCGGACAGCCTGTTCACGCTAGTCGCCGATGAGCATCCGGATCACCCTATCGGTCCGTTTCTCAAAGCACTGGGAACGTGGTGGCAGATCCTACTCGACCTCAACGACACCAGTTACGACCAGACGTTCTACGACGAGATGGACGCCGTCATCGCCCGCTCGGACGCACGACTCCGGCGCAACCGATCCGACTTCGACGCCCGCTTTTTCAAAGGCGCCGCGCTGGGGTTTCGGGGCCGACTGCGCTCCAACCGAGGGCAGTACCTCCGCGCCGCACGCGACGGACGCGACGCGATGGACTACGTGCTGAGCATCGCCGACGCGGACACCAGCCGCGCCGACTTCGGCTTCGGCAAAGGGCTGTACGACTACTACATCGCCGCGACGGGCGACCGCTATCCGGCAGCGCGTCCGTTTCTGAAGCTGTTTCCAGACGGCGACAAGGAGCGCGGATTGGCCCTGCTCAACCGAACAGCGGACGACGGCACGTTCCTAAAAGCCGAGGCGCACTACTTCCTGATGCAGATCGAGTACCTGTTCGAGAGCGACTTCTCGGCGACACGCGAGCACGTTACCTGGCTCCGCCGGCGCTACCCCGACAACCCGTTTTTCCACACCGCCGAAGGCCGAGTCCTCGCCCACTGGCACCAGTGGAGACAGGCCGACGACGTGTGGGCCGATGTTCTCAACAAGCACCTCGCTCGCACGCCTTACTACGGACGCTCGGCCGCCGAGCAAGCGCTGTACTATCTCGCTCGCTCCCACGCCTCACGGGGCGAGTACCGGCAGGCGCTCGTCCGCTACACCCAACTCGAAACCTACTCCAAAGGCCGTCCGAACCCGAGCTACTTCGCCGTCGTCGGCAGGCTGCGTCAGGGCCAGACATTCGAGGAGTTGGGCAAGAAAGCCGAAGCTGCCGCCCGCTACCGGCAGGTGCTCGCGATGCCGGACAAAGGCAGGGCGCACGAAAATGCACGACGCTACCTGAGTCAGTTGTAAGGCCATACCACGGAAAAGCCTGACCAGCTTTTTAACTGACCAGGCTTTTCGCTCGGTGTTCAAAGGGCCAATCAGCCCAGCCCAAGCGCCTCATTCACGAGCAGGTTTTGCTCGTACGCATGGACCTTGGCGCTTCCGGTCGACGGCGAGGCGCTGGCCATGCGCCCGGCGTACCGGATGCGTGGGTTGCCACTCCGCGTTTCGGCGAGCAGGTCGTCGAACTGGTAGCGGACGTGCTGCCATGCGCCCATGTTGGCCGACTCTTCCTGACACCAGACCACTTCAGCGTCGGGGTGCGCCCGGAGCTGTTCGCGGATGGCATCGGCGGGAAGCGGGTAGATCTGCTCGACGCGTTCGATGGCGACAGAGCCTTCCGCTGTGCTTCCGCTGCGGGCGTTGATCAGGTCGTAGTACACCTTGCCCGAGCAGAACAGCAGACGCGTGGCACCCTGCGGTACGTCGGCGTCCGGAATGAGCGGTTGGAACTGACCGTCGGCGAAGTCGGACGGTGCGCTGGCAGCAGCAGGCAACCGCAGTAGGCTCTTGGGACTCATGACGATCAGCGGCTTCCGCGCATCGCGCTTGACCTGTCGGCGTAGCGCGTGGAAGTAGTTGGCCGACGTGGTGAAGTTGGCGACGATCATGTTCTCCTCAGCGCACAACTGCAAGAAGCGTTCGAGGCGGGCCGAGCTGTGCTCCGGTCCCTGCCCTTCGTAGCCGTGCGGAAGCAGCAGCACGAGTCCGCTGCGCTGGCCCCACTTCTCTTCGGCAGCCGACAGGAACTGGTCGTACACGATTTGCGCGCCGTTGGCGAAGTCGCCGAACTGGGCTTCCCAGATCACCAGAGCGCTGGGATCGGCAACGCTGTAGCCGTACTCGAACGCGCATGCGGCGTACTCCGAGAGCAGGCTGTCGTAGACGAGCAGTTTGGCCTGCTCGTCTTGTATGTGGTTGAGTGGAATGTACTCGTCGCCCGTCGTCTGGTCGTATAGGACACTGTGGCGGTGCGAGAACGTACCGCGCCGACTGTCCTGACCAGCGAGCCGAATCGTAGTGCCTTCGGCGAGGAGCGTACCGAAGGCCAACGCTTCGCCAAACCCCCAGTCGATCTTTCCGGAGTCGAACAGATCCTGCCGCTTGCTGAACTGACGGTCGAGTTTGCGATGGATGTCGAAGTCGGCCGGCTTGCGCATCAGCGCGTCGACGACCGACTGGAGCGATTCCATCGAAGCCGACGTGTCGACTTCTTCGAGCGATGCGCGTGCCGCTTTGCGCTCTGCACGACGGGCCAACGCGCTGTCCGGCGTTTTTTCGAGCAAGTCGCGCGTGCGCACGAACGCTTCGTTGAGTTCGTCGCGGTACGCGTCCATCAACTGCTCAGCCTTTTCGGGCGTCATCTCGCCGCGCTTGACCAGGCTCTCGGTGTACAGCTTCCGGATCGAGCGCTTGGCTTCGATCTTCGAGTACAGGATCGGCTGCGTGTACGTCGGCTCGTCGCCTTCGTTGTGCCCGTGAACGCGGTAGCACAGCAGATCGATCACCACATCCTTGTTGAACACCTGACGATAGTCGAGCGCTAGCCGCATCACGCGCACGCATGCCTCGGGGTCGTCGCCGTTGACGTGGAAGACAGGCGCCTGAATCGTACGCGCCACATCGGTCGCGTAGGTCGACGAGCGGGCATCGGCTGGCGATGTCGTAAAGCCGATCTGGTTGTTGATGACCAAGTGGAGTGTGCCACCGGTTTTGTACCCACGCAGCAGGCTCATATTGAGCGTTTCGGCGACGACGCCCTGCCCGGCGAACGCCGCGTCGCCATGAATGAGCAGCGGAATGACCGCGTCGAGATAATCTCCGCCAGGGGCATCCTTCTTGGCCTGACGCAGCAGCGCCTGCTTGGCGCGCACCATGCCCTCTACGATGGGATTGACCGCCTCCAAGTGACTCGGGTTGCTCGCCAGCGACAGGTTGACCGTCGCCCCTGATGGCGACGTGTGCGTGCCCGACGTGCCCAGGTGATACTTGACGTCGCCCGACCCTTGCGCCTGATTGGGGTCTAGCGAGCCCTCGAACTCGTTGAAGATGCGCTCGTACGGCTTGCCCATGATGTTGGCGAGCACGTTGAGTCGGCCACGGTGCGCCATACCGATGACGACCTCGTTCACCTCCTGATCCGCTGCGTCACTCAGGACCGCGTCGAGCATCGGAATCACTGTTTCGGCGCCTTCTAGCGAGAAACGTTTGTGGCCGATGTACTTGGTGTGCAAGAAGCGCTCGAATGCCTCGCCGCTGTTGAGCTTGCTCAGAATGCGCTCCTTGTCGCTCGGCGAAATCGGATCTGCGAAGCGCGTCGGCTCGATCCGCTCCTGCAGCCAGCGCTTCTCGGTCGGATCGGCGATGTGCATGTACTCGACGCCGACTTTGCGGGTGTACGTTTCGCGCAGCGTGTCGAGGATGTCGCGCAGCCTCATCTTGGGCATCCCGCTCAACTCGCTCGTCAGAAAGTGGCGGTCGAGATCCCAGACGGTCAAGCCGTAGAAGGCGGGGTCGAGTTCGGGGTGCTCCGTGCGGTCGTAGCCCAGCGGGTTGACGTTGGCGTTGAGGTGACCACGCACGCGGTAGGCGCGGATCAACGCGAGCACGCTGGCCTGCTTTTTGGCCTGCGCCTCACTCGAATCTTCCGGTCCAAACGCCGGAGCCGAGTCGCTGCCGGGACGGTACGGGAAATACGGGATCCCCAGCGCCTCGAACACGCGATCGTAAAACTGATCGTCGCCTGTCAGCAGCCCGACAGCTTTGGCGAGAAACGCCCCACTCTCAGCCCCCTGGATCACGCGGTGATCGTACGTCGATGTCATCGTCATGACCTGGCTCAGGCCGGTCCGCGCAACGACTTCGGGCGGCAGCGCCTGGTACTCGGGAGGATAGCCAATCGAGCCGACGCCGATGATGACTGCCTGGCCGTCCATCAGGCGCGGGACTGACAGATCCGTCCCGATCATGCCGGGGTTGGTGATGCTGGCCGTCGTGCCCTGGAAGTCATCGAGCGTGAGCTTGCCACCGCGCGCGCGCCGCACGATATCGTTGTACGCACCGAGCAGTTGAGCGAAATCCTTCTCCTCGGCGCCTTTGATGTTGGGCACGAGCAGCGTCCGCTTGCCTCGCTTCTCGACGTCGATCGCCAGCCCCAGGTTGACGTGCGCGGGAATCGCGTGGAAACCGTTACCCTCGCCATCCTCGTAATACGAGGTGTTGACGTTCGGCTCGGCTTTGAGTGCTTCGACGACGGCGTAGGCGATCAGGTGCGTGAACGACACTTTGTCGCCGCCAACCAAGCGCTGGTAATCGTTGATGAGCTTGCGGTTCTCGGCCATGAGCTTGACCGGAAACGTGCGGACGCTCGTCGCCGTCGGCACGGCCGTGCTCTCCTGCATGTTCGTCGCGATCGCTGCCGACGCGCCGCGTAACGGGTTCAGTTCAGCACCAACGGGAGCCGGACGCGCAGGCTTGGCAGACGCAGAAACTGGCTTGGCTTCAGGCGTGCTCGCAGACGTTCCATTGGAAGCCGGAGCTTGCGCCTGGGGTTGGGGGGAAGGCTGTGTGGGCCGGGCCGCAGCGCCATCGCCGGAAGCCGCTGCCACTGGCTTTGGCGCCGCTTGCGCACGGGCCTGAACGCCAGTCACGAACGACGCATCGGGCGTGTAGTCAGCGAAGAACTCGCGCCAGGACTCGCTGACGCTGTTGGGGTCTTCGAGGTACTGGCGGTAGTACTCTTCGATGTATCCGGTGTTGAAACCAAGTGCGCTCACGGGGACGGGCGGTGTCTGATAGAAGGCGGAACTGGGTCAACGATACGCCCGCATGGAAGGATTCGCGCATTTCTGTGGGATCCGGACCGCAATCAGTTGCAGCGCTCGAAAGGGTGCAACCTGCTCTCCAATTTCGAACGACCGAGCGGGATAGGGAGCTACAGCCGCGACGATCCGCCGCGCCGTCCTGAGGGCACTAGAGTTCACACACCTCGCTCGACAAGCGGATCGCCTCTTCGCCCCACTCGTCGACGAGGCCGGGCATGACGGCACACAATGTCCGAGGCCTAGCACACTGGGCGCCGGGGCCGGGCAGCGTAATGAACTCAGACGCGCTTCGGCCCCTGGATGCATGCGCGCGGGCGATCAGGACGTAGCGCAGATAGGAGCGGGCCATCGCGCGGTCGCCCTCGCAGGCGCGACTGGCCAAATAGTCGAGGCGCAAGTCCGACGCATACCGAAGCGTTCGGTTGGCCGCAAACGCGCGCCGCTGCTGGCCGTACTCGGCTAGGTTGGCAGGCAGCGAGGCGAGCAGGTCCCGCTCGGCGGCTTCTCCGCTGGGTTGACGCGCCCGTGTCCACCGGGCGAGCACGCGGCGGGCAACGTCGAGCTTGGTCCGCTCGCACGTCTGATCGAGCCGCTGCATCGCGTCGACGCCGCGCGCTTCGACCAGTTGCTCGTACGCCTTGCAAAACACCTCGGGGTCTGCGCAATCGGGATCGACGTCTGGGCGGTCGACGCCGTTGCGGTCGAAGTAGGCTGCCGCTTCCTCCCCTTCGACGAACAGACCGTAGACTAGCAGCGCTCGCGCCATGGCCTCGTTGCCTGAGCAGGCGCGGTCCTCGACGTATTCCAATCGGCGGGCGTAGGCGTCCGCTAGGGGCGTCTCCAGGGCAGCTCCGTCGGCGAAGACGGCCTGCTGCATGCTCCACTCGCGCGAGACCTGCGGCATCGAGGCCAAGAGCAAGGTATCGCTGATCGCTCCTACGCTGATCGAGTCGAGGGCCACCCGCGCTATTTCAAGCCGCGATGGTGGCTCCGCTTCCTGAACGCCCGGCGGCTCGACTGGCG
>CAXBBB010000159.1:0-5999 GCA_963973615.1 uncultured Rhodothermales bacterium
CCCCGCCGAAGTCACCATCGGCCAGGTGCGCAGCACGGCGGACACGGTCTCGCAGCGCGTCGTCTCGGTCGGCAGCAAGGGGAAGCTGGACCTGCTCGTCCACGTGCTCCGCAACGAGCCGGTCGAGAGCGTCCTCGTCTTCGCACGCACCAAGCGTAGGGCCGATCGCATCTCCAAGCAACTCGACAAACGCGGCTTCTCGACCGCGGCGATGCACGGCAACCGCTCGCAGAACCAGCGTCAACGCGCACTCAACGCATTCGACGGCGGTGACATCCAGATCCTGGTGGCAACCGACGTGGCAGCGCGCGGTATCGACGTCGACAACATCAGCCACGTCATCAACTTCGACGTGCCGCCCAAGCCCGAAGACTACATCCACCGCATCGGCCGGACCGGACGCGCTCAGGCAACAGGGCAGGCGCTGACGTTCTATGATGGCGAAGAGGCTGACTACATCCGTCGCATCGAGAAGCACACCAATGCGCCGCTCGAACGCGTAACGTTTGAAGGCGTCGAGGTCGACGAGGATGCGCCCAGCCTGCCGGGTAGCCAGCCCCGCGCAGCAGCACGTGCCAAGACGCAAGGTGGTGGCGGTGGAGGCTCGCGCTCGGGCGGTGGTGGAGGCGGAAATCGCAAGCGTGGCGGCGGTGGCGGTCGGCGTTCCAGCGGCGGCAGTGCCAGCGGCGGTGGCGGACCGCGCAACGAGTCGAGCGGATCGAACGGCGAAGGCAGCGGCAACTCGGGCAAGCGGCGCCGATCGCCGAGTGGCGCCGGGCAGCGCTCCAACTCGAATGCATCGGCAGGCAACGGATCGTCGGGTGAAAGCATTGGCTCGCGTGCCGAAGCGTCAAAGGGACGCCGTCCCAACCTCAACGCACGGCGCGGCTGATCGCGATACGTCGCTGATGCGACGGAGATCGTGGACGGTTCTGTTGTCACGATCTCCGTCACGTCCTTCTCGAACCAGTGTACCTAATGGCCGCTCTTCTCGATTTGCTGGAGACGACCCAGGCCGGGGCTGCGCTCGTCGTCCTGGTCGTCCTGCTGCTGCTGGAAGGCTCGCATCCCTTCTTTGAGTTCTTCGGTGAGCGGAAGGAGCGGGGGCGACACCTCGCCCGCAACCTGGTGCTCGGTGTCATCAACAGCGCGCTCGTGGCCGTGGTGTTCGCCGGACTTTGGGTCGCTGCTGCTGCGTGGGCAGAGGCGCGCGCATTCGGTCTGCTGCACCTGGCGGATCTACCTGTCTGGCTGCACGCCATCCTTGCCGTTCTCTTGCTCGATGCCTGGACCTATGCGTGGCATCGAATGAACCACCGGGTCCCGTTTCTGTGGCGCTTCCACCGGGTCCACCATTCGGACGCGCAAATGGATGTGACGACGGCGAGCCGGTTTCACACGGGCGAGATCGTGATGTCTTCGCTGCTCCGGATTCCGCTCATCGTGGTGCTCGGCGTGACGGCCTGGGAACTGGTGCTCTACGAGACGCTGATGTTTGCCGTCGTCCAGTTTCATCACGCCAACATCGCGCTTCCGCCGCGTGTCGAGGCGATCGTGAACAAAGTGATCGTGACGCCCGCCATGCACAAGGTGCATCACTCGCGTTGGCAGCCGGAGACGGACTCCAACTACTCGGCTTTCCTGTCGGTCTGGGACCGACTGTTTCGGTCGTTTCGCCGCCGCGACGCGCTCCACGAGGTGAACCTCGGGCTGGACGAGTTCGATGCAGAAGAGCATCAGACTGTGGCGGGTATGCTGAAAACACCTCTCAGGAATGAGGCGGGGTCGGAGGCGAAGCGGTTTTGAGCATTCGGCGAGGTGACACGAGTCTTCGCCACGTCCCCAGTAGGCCGATGAAGTGCGCGCGATCTGTCATTGGCGGAAGAGGTGGACGTGTGTCTAGCTTTCGAAAACAGCATCGCTCGCTCTTCTGCTCGTACTGTCCGCGTGTAGCGCTTCGCGTGTCGACTCGGTCGACTTTCCTGTCGTCGCGCTGTGCGGAACTGAGTCGTTTCCCTGCGACACCAACGGACAGATTTCAGGGGACGGAGAGGCCGCGTTAGCCGAGGTGGAGCAGCGGTTTACGGACCGCAGCGGCGCATTCTATTGCGGCTTTCAGGAGCAGCAATCGACGACGGCACTACTCGTCGTGAGTACAGAGGGAGCCGTCGTCGACGTGCGCTCCGTCGAGCAGGTCGCGGCCACGTGCGCCGATGCGGTCCGACATGCGGTGAAGTATCTGGCCTTCGAGCCAGCTTTGGTCGGCGATGCTCCGCACCCGTCGGTTTGGATACTTCCGTTCGGAGAGCGCGTGACGGTGACGGCTACGCATCTGATGCCCGGTGGCAATAAGTGGTAGCATTGGCGGGGCGTTACGAGCCTTTGCCGTGCGTGCGGGTGACGATGGGGGAGAGCGTCGGTAGGAGACAGACCCTCTCCTTTTCCAATCGCCCCGACGCCTGTGCGCTTTTGCTCGCTCTTCCTGCTTCTCCTGACGCTACCGATCCACGCGCAAGAGCGGACTGCCGTCGACACCACGCTCGTCTCGTCTGATAGCGTGTCGGCTGCTGAAGCCGTGTCGCGTGTGACGCGGCCGTCGGATGAGTTGGGCGATTTCAACGCAGCGTATTACGTGCTTGACGCGCTCAACGAAGGCGTGCCGGCGAGCGGGGATATGCCCAACCGGATGACGCCGCAGGCTAGTTTGGAGCACTTCGTTCGGTCGGCGCGTGCGGGCGATTTTGAGGCAGCGGCTCGCATACTCAACCTGAACCTGTTTCCTACCGGCGAACAAGCACGACTGGCGCCGATTCTAGCCGAGCAGTTGTTCTACGTAATGGACCGTCAAGTCGGCATGGACTGGGAGGCGCTGCCGGACCGACCCGACGGTGCCAACGATCAAGGTGTGGGGCAGTCCAACCCGATGCTCGGCCAGCCGCGCCGCAGCATCCGGTTCGGGGCGGTCACAGTCGATGAGCGCGACGTGGCGTTTCGGATGCAGCGCGTGCGCGTCGGCGACCAGCCTCCGATTTGGGTGATGTCGCCTCAGACCGTCGAGAACGCCCCGGTATTGTATGACCGCTTCGGCCCCGGCCCAATCGACCGGGCGATGCCCGACTGGGCGCGGGCGCAGTTCTTGGACGCGGCTCTGTGGACGTGGCTGGCGCTGCTAGCCGGATTGCTGGTCCTGATCGGCGTGGCGTGGGGCGTGAGTGCGATCGTCGAGCGGACGCTGGCTAAGTCCGATTCGATGTGGCTGAGTGAAATGGCGGATCGCGTGGCGACGCCCGTTGCCGTCCTGGTTGCCGGGTTTGCGTTCTGGTTCGTTGCGTCGGTCGTGCTGGCGATGCCGCGCTTCTTGACGACGACGCTGCTGATCGGTGTCATCATCGCGTTTGTGTGGGCCACCACGCGCGCCATATCCGCCGTAATCAAATGCGTCGTGCAGCAGCAGGACGTAGAGGAGTTGCAGGATTTGTCGACCGGTGAGAAGAGTGACATGCAGCGGCAACTGACCTACCTGTCGGTGGGCCGACGGGTGCTGTTGTTCGTCGTCGTCGTGTTTGCCACGGGCCTGATTGTCAGCCAGTTTGCCTCACTCGAACAGTTCGGCTTCTCGCTCATGGCGAGCGCGGGTGTGGCGACGATCCTGCTGGGCATCGCGGCGCAACCCGTTCTGGGCAACATCATCGCGAGCATCCAGATCGGCCTCGCCAAGCCCGTCCGCATCGGCGATAGCGTGTCGTACGAGGGTACGTGGGGCTACGTGGAGGACATCACCTACACGTACCTGCTGATCAAGAGTTGGGACAAACGCCGATTGGTCGTCCCACTGCGCTACTTCATCACGCATCCGTTTGAGAACTGGACCAAGCGCGACGCGCACCTCATCAAGCCCATCTACTTCCATGCCGACTACACCATCGACGTAGGCAAGGTGCGCGACAAGTTCGACGAGTTGCTGCGCGCGTCCGACCTGTGGGATGAGGAGGAAGAGCCGAACCTGATCGTCGTCGGCGCGACGGATGAGACGATTAAACTGCGCGCCACCTGCTCGGCCTCGAATGCATCGGACGCGTGGACGCTTCATTGCGAACTGCGCGAGCAACTGATCGCCTTCGTCCGCGACCTCAACGATGGCGCCCACTTGCCACGCCGCCGACTGGTGATGACCGAGATGAGAGGGGGGAGCGATGCCTGACCGAGTCCGCCTGCTGATAACCGGTGGAGGCCATGCTACGCTTCCACTACTCGACCGAGCCCGCAAACTGGCCGCCCATGCCGACGTGACGCTGCTCTCGGACTGCCCCGAGTTGTGGTACAGCGGCATGGTGCCCGAGTGGACCGGCAGCGTCTACACGCGCAACGACGTGACCATCGCCTTGGCAGCCATCTGTGCGCGTGAGGGCATTCGGTTTGTTCAGGGTCATGCGTCCCGGCTGGATCGGGAACGTCGAACCGTCACGACGGCGAGCGGCGAAACGCTGACGTACGATCTGCTCGTGGTCGACGTAGGCGCCGTCAATCCGGGTGATTCGGGGTCGGCTACCCCGACCAAGCCGCTCCACAGTATCCAGTCGATGGCTGACCTGCGCGACGGACGCCTCGTGATCGTCGGGGGAGGGGCAGCAGGTGTCGAGACGGCACTCAACGTGACGGCTGGACGCCCCGGACTCCACGTGACGATCATCGAGCCTAGCGCTCGGCTCCTCAGCGGTCTCCCCGAAAGCGCCGGACGATGGGCGCACGATCTGCTGGTCCAGCGCGGCGCCGACGTTCGGCTACACACTCAGGCAGCACAGGGCGATGCGGACGGTGTGCGGCTCGTCGATGGCGATACAATTGCGGCAGACGCCGTACTGTGGGCGACGGGATCGGTCGGCCAGCCGTGGTTGGAGGAGAGCGGGCTGGCGACGACCGAGAAGGGGTTCGTCCGCGTGCGATCCAGCTTACTCACTGAAACCGACGCTCGAATCTTCGTCGCAGGCGATGCCGCCGCCGTCGCCGGGCACGAGTCGCTGGCGCGCATTGGTGTGCATGCGGTCAAGCAGGGGCCGCTGCTAGCTGAGAACGTGCGCCGGTCGGTGGAGAACATGCACGCAGGCCAGGAGCCAGACGACGCGGAGTTGGAGGCATTTCGCCCCTATCCGGTCGCCCCGCTGATCGTGTCGACGGGAGAGCCGTGGGCGATAGTCATTGTCGGGTCACTGGCCCTGCGGGGGCGCTGGGCGCTGGCACTCAAACATCTGGTCGACCGGCGGTGGATGGCGAAGTACCGCACGTCCGCGCCGTCGTACGCATCGTGGATCGACCTGCGGTGCGCCTCGCGCGTCTGAGTTTATTTGAAGCGCGTAGCGTGGACCGGACATAGCTGAGGTATAGACGTTTACAGTGCCACGGCAACGAAACCTGAGAAGCCAGCACGCTCGCTCAGGTATCGATAGCAACGAATCAGAACGAAAACCGCGTCGGCCCCCACGCCTGAGCGAGGGCGGATTCTACATCGGGGTGGAGGTTGTAACTGGCCCAGTCGTTGTTGGTGGCGTCGATGACGTACAGACAATCGCCGTCGTTGAGAGCGCTCCATACTTCTGCTGCTACGCGAGGCGCCGAGTGCTCCGACCGGATGTACCACAGCGAATCGTGGACGCGCGCGCCTCCGCCCAGCGATTGAATGACGTCGTGGAGACGAACGCAATCGGTTTCAGAGCGAGATCCGAGGTCGTACGAGATGTGGAGATTGTTCGCCACGGCGCGGTCCGGGTTGGTGAGGTGTGAGAGTATGTCTGACCTATGGACAGCAGTATGGCATACCCCCTCGCCCGAAGAGAAATACAGTTGAAGGCGGTTGCTTGGCATAAGACCTTCGCAGTTGAGCTTTTCAGCTATAACAAACCCCGATCCCGTCATTTTCCAGAGTAAGGTAGAAACCCCCGCCTTCAGACGGGCAGCTTTTAGCTAGCGGGTTGTCTTGCGCGCCGGCTGCGCGCCCGATCTTG
>CAXBBB010000160.1:0-5996 GCA_963973615.1 uncultured Rhodothermales bacterium
CCTTTCGTCCGGCTCATCTAGCGCAAGCCCACGTCGGATGGAGCACTTCACGCTGGAGCATCGGCACGTTCGCCCGCTACCAGAGCACGCCCGGCAACACGCAGACCGACTTCGCCCGCTTCGTCCCTGACGCCGACCAACTAGGCGATGCGCGCGTCGTCGACTTGTATGCCAGATCCGAAGCAGGGCGCTTCACGCTGCAACTCAACCTGCGAAACGCACTCAACTACGCATACGCTGAGCGCCCCGCATTCCTAGCACCGGGCCGCTCGCTCGACCTCACCCTGACCGCACGGCTGTAATAACCAGATCCGTCTTTTGGAGGTGCGCAGCGTTGTGAGTTATCTGCTTTTCGCTGCGCCTGGCCTTCTTTGCCTTGATGCAAAGAAGCTAAAGATCAAGGCTGGACTCGCTCCGGCTGACGCTACGCTCTCTCGCTGAAATCGTCCAAACTCGCTCGCAGGCTCGCTCAAACAGGACGAT
Organism: uncultured Rhodothermales bacterium; assembly: GCA_963973615.1. GTDB lineage: Bacteria > Bacteroidota > Rhodothermia > Rhodothermales > BA12 > CAXBBB01. Next base: position 484 of record CAXBBB010000160.1, read on the forward strand.
TTCTCGGCGCTCGTTCTCTCCGCGTCCGAGACGCCGGACCGAGATCACGCCGGCCTTTCTCTGGTAGCTGGCTCATGATCCGCCGACTTGCGTAGCTTCGCCAAACAATCTCTCAGAGACGCGACTTGGAGCCGATCCAGATCATTGCGACGACCAAAACGGCCGGGATCGCAATGGCGAGAATCACCCAGAGAGGGCTGATTCCGTATTCAAATTGGGTAGCGGCGAGCAATGACATAGTCGGGAGGAGTGAGGGGGATCAGACGAACCCGAAGCCGGATGTGGCGGTTTCGCCTCAGGCCGGTTGCTGCTCCTCCTTGTGGAGCAACTCGAATTTTGCCGTCGGGATGATGTCGAGCAGGGCACGACGGATCGCCAGGCCATCGCGCTGAGCAGCGGCATCGAACAAGCGGTCGAGCAGCGCCGACAGCTCTTCACTCTGCATCGCTTTCTTAGGAGCCACGAATATTTTCTCGTGCTGCGACTCGACCGTTCCCTCCTCTGCCGTGAGCAATTCCTCGTACAGCTTCTCGCCCGGCCGCATGCCCGTCACCTTGATCTCGATATCGCGGTCAGGCTCGAGTCCGGAGAGCAGAATCAGGTCGCGCGCCAAGTCAATGATCTTGACCGGTTTGCCCATGTCGAGCACGTAGACCGCGCCCGGCGTGTTCATGCCACCCGCCTGTAGGACTAGCTGAGCCGCTTCGGGAATGGTCATGAAAAAGCGAATCATGTCGGCGTCGGTGACCGTCACCGGTCCACCCCGCGCAATCTGCTTCTGGAAAAACGGCACCACGCTACCCCGACTGCCCAGCACGTTGCCAAAGCGGACGGATACGAAGTGCTGGTCCGGACCGGCCTTCTCGGCCGCCTGCCGCACGATCAGTTCGGCGCACCGCTTCGACGCGCCCATCACCGAGGTTGGGTTGACCGCCTTATCCGTCGACACGTTGACGAACCGCGTCACCCCATACTCGAGCGCCAGTGTCGCCAGGTTGCGCGTACCGCCGACGTTGTTGAAGATGGCTTGGTCCGGATTGGCCTCCATCAGCGGCACATGCTTGTGCGCAGCAGCGTGGAACACAACCTCAGGCCTGTGCTCAGCGAACACCTGATCCAACTTCTCCATGTCGCGCACGTCGGTGATGACGGGCGAGATGGAAACGTGGGGATACGAACGCCGCATCTCCTGTTCCATCAAGAACACGCTGTTCTCCCCCCTGCCGAGCAAGACGATATGCGCCGGCTCGAAGCGCGACACCTGCCGGACAATTTCGGATCCGATCGACCCGCCCGCGCCGGTCACCAGAACACGCCGCCCGGTAACGTACTGCCGAATCAGGCTCGTCTCCAGCTTGACCGGATCGCGCCGCAGCAAGTCCTCGAGGTTGACAGGCCGAATCTGCGAGATCGACACCACGCCGCTGATCAGGTCATGAATAGCCGGCAGGATACGATGCGGGATGTCTGCCTCACGTGCCTGCTCTACGACTCGCCGAATCGTATCGCCGTCGGCCGAGGGCATCGCAATCAACACCTCGTCAGCCCCCGTCGCTCGCATCGCAGGCTTGATCCGGTTTAAGCTACCGACGACTGGCACCCCAGCTACACGCGTACGCAACTTGGCCGGATCGTCGTCCAGAAATCCGACCGGAATCAGGCCTTTCTCCGGATTCCGCCGCATCTCGCGCGCCATCAGGCTGCCCGATTCGCCCGCGCCGACGATCAGCACCTGCCGCCGCCGCCCCTCGCTGACAGCCTGCTGCTTGCCCACTCGCTCTTTCTCGAATCGGATTGTAACTCGGGCCAAGCTCATGCCTGCGACGGCGATAAGCGCTTCGAGTACCGGCACGCTGCGTGGCAGCACCAGTACGTCGGCCGGCGCTACGAACAGCACGATGTAGGTAACGACCGAAACCGACACGACGGCTAATGAGAGCCGCACCAAATCATCCATGCTGACGCGCCGCCACGACTGTCGAAACAGACCGAGCACCCACAAAGCCCCTGCCTTGAACGGAAGCGTGATCAGCAGCAGCAACGCCAGGTCCGCCGTATAGTCCGACGCTGACATGCTATCGGTGCGCAGAAACAGCGCGACCGGTAACGCAACACACCAGATCGCCAAGTCCAGCAACAGCTTGGCCAGCTTCCGTCTCCTGTTGTGGTCGATCGTCACGTCCATAAAATCATTCGTGTTTCCAAGCAGGATACAACGCATGTGAATCTCCTACTCAAGGCCACACAAAATCAGTATAGGAATGTACCTGCTCCAATCGGTCAACCGCCGACTGCTACACGCTCGGCCACCCGGCGGACCACCTCAATCACTCTCGATTGCTGCTCCTCGGTCATGTTCGAGCCAGACGGCAAACACAGCCCTCGCGCAAACAGGTCTTCGGAGACGCCGCCACCTACCGACTCGTACTGCTCGTATGCCGGCTGAAGGTGCATCGGCTTCCACAATGGACGAGCCTCTATGTTTTCCCGCCTTAGCCAGCCACGGATCTCCTCTGCAGAAACCACCGCTTCATCGCTAATCAGACAGCAAGTCAGCCATCGCGTGTTGCGTTCGTGCTCATACTCCCTGACAAACGATAAGCCGGGCAGATCTCCTAAATGGTCGGTGTACCGATCAAACACGGCGCGCCGCGCCTGGATACGCTGCTCTAGCTTCGGCAATTGGGCGCGCCCGACACCGGCCAAAAGGTGAGAGAATCTGTAGTTGTAACCTACTTCTTCGTGATGGTAGTAGGGACGGTCCTCACGCGCCTGAGTCGCCAGTTTGCGTGCGTGGGCTGCTTTCGACGCATTAGACGTCACGAGCACGCCCCCCCCGCACGCCGACAGTAGCTTGTTATTGTTGAGCGAGTAGATTCCCACCTCGCCTACCGTCCCCGCTCGACGCCCTCTCCATTCGGCACCGATGGCCTCAGCGGCGTCTTCGATCATGTGGATGCCATATGACCGGCACACAGCGTCAATCCGCTCTGCGTCTGCCGAGCGTCCGTAGAGGTGAACCAACACCAGGGCGCGGGGCATCCGTCCCTCGACTTTTCGGCGGCGCAGTTCGTCTTCTAGATAATCAGGATCCAGATGCCACGTGTGAGGATCGACATCCAGAAAGACTGGCCGTGCGCCTAAATACAGAATTGGGTTGACACTCGCGCAGAAGGTGAATGTGGGCACAAGGACCTCGTCGCCGGGACCTACGCCGCACACTTCTAGCGCAAGGTGTAGAGCCGAGGTGCCGGACGAAACCGCGAGCGCATATGGGCTCTGCACGAGCTGCGCGAACTCCTCCTCGAACCGAAAAATCTGCTCTGGCCCAGGATTCTGCATCGTGTCGCGCAGCGCAGCGACGACCATGCGCTTCTCTTCTTCCCCCCAGTGAGGAGCAGAAAGGAAGATGCGTGAGTGGTTGGTCACAGCTTCGATGAGATGTTGGATACTTGTGAGATAGGCCGCGCCGGCGTCCCTACAGCGGTTGTTCTTGGCGGAATCGAGTCAACGACCGTCGCTCCCGCGCCGACGATCGCCCACTCTCCCACACGTGCAAATGGTACCAAGGCCGCCCCAGCACCAACCTCGCACCCTTCCTCCAGAGTAGAATGCCCGGAAACGATAACCCCGGGCGCGATGGTCACGAAGTCACGTACCGTACAATCGTGTGATACGGACGCATTCGTATTGACAATGCAATGATGTCCCATGGTCACACCAGTCGACACACGAGCACCGGGGAAAAGCACGCTTCCCACTCCAATTTCCGTGTGCGCTCCCACCCAGGCGAGGGGATGCCGAAGCGTCGCAAACCCGTTGGGGCTCTGCTCTGAAATCAGGCGAGCCGCCAGACGACGGCTCTTGGAACTGCCGATAGCCACGCACACCGCAGCCGACGGGTAGCGCACGATGTACGCGATCTGCCCCAATACGGGAAAGCCGTGGACATCTGATGGGAGATCCTCCCCGTCGTCAACGAATCCTATTACGTTCCAGCACCCATCTGCCTCATCTTGGTCGCGCGCTATTTGAAGTACCTCACGGCCCTGCCCGCCGATTCCGACGATGATCAAATCACGCTTCGTCATGTTGTGCCAGTGAATGAAGGCCTGAGGTGAAACGGCCCATTAGAATGTTGCAACCTGGCCAAAATGCCCAGAGTGGGTACCAAAATACGCAGGTCCATTCCTATCGAACGAGTGTCTACGTACTGCACATCGCATGCGAACTGCTCTTCCCACGTTTGGGAGGGATGCCCAGGTACCTGCGCCAGTCCAGTGAATCCCGGTTTCACGTCGTGGCGACTGAGTTGCTGCGCTGAGTATAGAGGGAGGTCGGTCGGGCAAGACCGGTCTTGCCCGAACCGACCTCATGCTGCCTCCTACAACGTTCAGAAGTTGGGGGAGTTCGTCCAGGCTAGTCGCGCACAGAAAGCGTCCCAGCCGCGTCAGGCGCTCACTAGGCGAGCGCAACGCACCTTAGGAAAGCGAGAATCCGTCACCATCCGAAACTTCATAATTCCGAACGACTTTCCGTTGAGCTCTATCCGCTCCTGCCGAGACAGAGCAGGCGAGAGCCCACTGATTTGCCCTGCCAGCACAACTCCTACAAGAAGAGGCGATGCCCCGATCAGCAAGAGCGTTCCTAGACTGATATCGAGTAGACGCTTACGAAGGGACACTGCGCCCCATCGCATATAGGGGCACCGGGCTCATCCTCAGGAAGCTCCGGCTACCCGAGCTTTGGAGGCTCGCTCTGCGCTTCTCGCCCATCCGACAAGGAGGAACGCGACGCCGAGCAGACATACCACAACTGGAATGTCGCTGCCCGTCCAGTTGAAGAGCCAGTCCAGTCCGGCCAAAACGGAAACCGCAGCCAACAGGCCATAGATGCCCGCCACCAGTCGATGCGAATGCCCCGACATCACGAGCCTTTGATAGAGATGCGACCTATGAGCGGTGAAAAGAGACTCCCTGTTGCGCGCTCTTCTGATAAACGTGTAGACGGCATCGAAGACGAACGGCCAGACGAATACCAGACCCGCGAGCGGTATGCGGAGAGAGTAGGACGAGGGAACGGTGAAGTAAGCTATCAGAGTGATCACGGCGAATACATATCCGCAAAATGCACTCCCAACATCTCCCATAAAGATCTTCGCGGGGGACCAGTTATAGGGGAAAAATCCTAACGTGGCAGCCGCTATGACGCCTCCCGTCCACATCACCATAGGGACGTCTAGCATCCACCCAGCCACAAACCAGCCTGAACCGGTTGCGATGGCTTGCAGCGCGGCGATGCCATCTATACCGTCCATGAAGTTGTAGGCGTTCGTGAGCCCGACTCCCCACACAAGCGCCATCAGGATCCCGACTGCGCCCATAGGCAGAACGCCGACGAACGGCATCTCCAGCTCCCGCCAGAACCCGACTACGACGAGCGGCAGAGCGATAGCCAGAATGTGGATCGCGAAGCGACTTCGGCTGCTCAGCGTATGCAAATCGTCGAGCCAC
>CAXBBB010000161.1:0-5995 GCA_963973615.1 uncultured Rhodothermales bacterium
CTACGCGAGCAGTTGCAGCGCTTCGATCTACTGACGGGACACAGCGAGTAGATCAGCCCCACCCCAGCGCTCTTCCGCCCTGGTAAACGACGAGCGAGAATACGTAGGCGAGTGCGAACATGTAGCCCCACATCACGGCGGGCCAGACCCACGAGTTGAGTTCGCGTTTGGCGATGGCGAGCGTACTCATGCACTGCAACGCGAACACGAAGAACACCAGCAGGCTGACGGCTACGAGCGTCGTAAAGACAGGCGTGCCATCGGGATACGTGTCGGCTTTGAGGGCGTCGCGGAGCGAGAGGCTGTCTTCGCCTTCGTCTGCCCCAGCGCTATAGAGCGTGGCGAGCGTGCTGACGATGACTTCGCGGGCGGCGAACGAGGCGACCAATCCGGCCGAGATTTTCCAGTCGAAGCCTAACGGCGCCATCACCGGCTCAATCGCGCGGCCCAGCCTACCGACGTAGCTGTTGCGTACCTGATAGCCTGCTACTTCGTTTTGTACGATCAACAGTTCGGCGTCGGCCGCGTCGACAGCAGACTGCGTGGACTCGGCAGGAGTATCACCCAACTCAGCTTTCTGTCCGTCGATGTCGATGCGGAGTTGCGACTCTTGCGCTCGGTTGACGGCGGCTTCGGCCTGCTCCATCCGCCCCGTCAGTTCGGCGGGGATGTCGACTTTGGGATAGCTCGCCAGAAACCAGAGGACGATGCTCAGCGCGAAGATGATCTTTCCGGCGCGGACGACGAACAGTTTGCTCCGGTCGTACATCCGTCGCGCGAGCAGCTTCCACATCGGCAAACGGTACGGGGGGAGCTCCATCACGAACGCCGAGCCTTCGCCCTTGAAAACGAACCGCTTCAACGTCCAGGCGGCCACGAACGCCATCAGCGTGCCCAACACGTACAATCCGGCCATCGCCAGCCCCTGGTAGCCCAGGATGCCGAACAGCGCGCCAGACGGGATGAAGGCGCCGATAAACAGCACATAGACCGGCAGCCGGGCTGAGCAGCCTTGCAGGGGAACGACCATGATCGTCAGGATGCGGTCGCGCTCATCCGATAGCGTGCGGGCTGCCATGATGCCCGGAATCGCGCACGCGTAGGCCGACAGCATCGGCACGACCGAAGCACCCGACAAGCCCACTCGTCGCATCGCCCGGTCCATGATGAACGCCGTCCGCGCCATGTAGCCGGTGTCTTCCATCAGACCGAGGAAGAAGAACAGCAGCAAGATCTGCGGGAGGAAAATCAGCACGTTACCGACGCCCGAAAGCCCACCTTCGACCAGGGCATCCTCAAACACTCCATCGGGAAGGACGGAGCGTAGGCCGCTTCCGGTTACCTCGACGAGCCATTCGATGGCGTCCATCGCCGGGACCGCCCACGTGAACACGGCCTGGAAGATTAGCAGCAGGACGGCTCCAAAGATCAGCGGCCCCCAGATGCGATGCGTCACGACGGCGTCGATCTTATCCGACAGCGACTGCTCGCCCGGATCGGTCGTGCGCGTGACGGCGGCCTGGGTGACCGGACCGATCCATCCGTAACGGCCTGACATCTCGGCCATCTTGTACGGCACATTGCGCGTTTCAAGATCAGCCCGAGCGAACCGTACGGCGTCGACAAACTCAGGCGACTTCTCCAGGGCGTCGAGTTGCACATCCGACGTGAGCGATCCCAGCGCTAGCGCACGCAGCCGCGCCTGCGTCAGCCCCGGTTCGATGGCCGACAGCTTGTGTGTCAGCGCGTCCAGCTTCTCATCGACGGCAGGCATCATCGGCCAGTCGACGCCCTGTGCAGGCGGAGGCGGATTCAGCGCAGCTTGTCGCAAATCGGTGACCCCAATTCCTCCACGCGCAGCCGTCTCAACGACGGGGACGCCCAACCGCTCCGAAAGCACATCCGCATCAATAGACAAGCCGAGCTCGCGCGCCGCGTCCATCATGTTGAGCGCGACGACCGTTGGCAGTCCCAGGTCGAGCACCTGAGTAGCGAGGTAGAGGTTGCGCTCCAGGTTGGTCGCATCGAGCACGCAGATCACTACGTCGGGCGGCGGCTCTCCGGCAATGCGGCCCGTCAGTGCGTCGAACGCCACGCGCTCGTCGACCGATTTGGGGCGGAGACTGTACGTCCCCGGCAAGTCGATGACTTCGACAGAGCGATCCCCTTTCGTCCCAGTCAGCTTGCCCGACGCCCGCTCGACGGTCACGCCGGGATAGTTTGCCACCTTTTGTGCGGCTCCGGTCAGCGCGTTGAAGAGCGTCGTTTTGCCGACGTTCGGGTTTCCCGCCAGCGCTATCGTGCGGACACGCGTCGGTGTCATGATCAAAGCTTCGTCCATCGCCCCGTCAAGAAAGCTCGACCTGGACGCGCGCCGCCTCTTCGCGCCGGATCGAAAGGTGAAAACCGCGCACGCGCAGATCCATCGGATCCCCGAGCGGGGCCAACCGCACCACGTCGACGCGGGTGCCGGGTAGCAGCCCCATCTCCATTAGCCGGGGCGACGCATCGGCTGCGAAGCCCACGATGGTCGCGGAGCTTCCGGCGGCAATCTGGTCGAGCGTCGTCTGCACGCGCCTCAGCTGTCGCCCGCGCGCTCGGCGAGCATACACATCGCCACTTCGCGGCACAAGGCCACACGCGACTCGCCCAGTCCGAGCATACATTTGCCGTCGTTGGCGAGCAAGCACACGCTGCACCCTTCGCGCACACCGACTTCGCGCAGCCGGGTCGATGTCTTCTCGTCCGTTCCCAGAAAGCACAGTCGGACCGTTTCACCAGCGCGGAACGTGGTCAGCGGAGCAGGAAACATGAGCAGGGCGATGGCTGGTTTAGACTGAATCTACGTTACGAGAGGCGACCTGTTCACGTCGACTCGCTCAGATTCTCCAATCACACACAAATCGACCGCTATGTCAGTCCCAGATCGCTCAGATCAATGTTGTCCAACTCGTCCTCGGTCGGTTCAGGCCGTTGGAGTGCGACGATGGCGCCGTGATGCACGATGAAGTAGCGGCGCTCGGCCAGCACAATTTCGACAGCTTCCTTGCGTAAGAAAAACGCATCGTCGCCCGGTAGCGCTTGCAACGGCAGGTAGCGCACGCTCGGCACCTCGCTCCACGCTTCGGACTCGCTGAACTCGGGGTTGGCTGTCAGATATCCGGGCCCGACACGCACGACGCGTCCGCTGCCGATGCGCTCCTTCTCCGCCACGCTCGCAGGCAGATACAACCCGCTGCGCGTCTGCTTCTCGCCCGCATCCGGGTCGATCAGCACACGGTCGCCGACCAAGTAGAGGGAGCGGAGCGGGTTGGAGACCATTTGGCTATTGGGTTACAACGACAGTAAAGGTCACGGCAAAGACGCCGGGGCCTTGCTCTGGATGTTCGGTTTGAGCCGAAACCGTGACTACGCTCTCTCCCACCGCACGCCCAACAACGGTGACGACGTTTGCATCGCGCTCATAGGAAACGGACGCGACTGTGCTATCGCTGACTTCAACATCGTCTGCTTTCTGGGGCCGCTTCCGGTTGTCATCGTATTCCGACGAGTAGTACCACACGTCATCCATGTCGAGGCGGTACGTATCCCCGACGGCCATCCGCACGTCGGAAGGTTGCTGCTCTAGCGAAATGCCTTCGCAGTTGCCCGTGCAGGGAAACAGACCATCGCAGCCGGAAACGAGACCGCATATCGCCAAGATGACGACTAGGAAGCCGAGTCGAGCGCTCATGAATCAGGCGGCGTAATCGTAGAAACCTGTGCCACTCTTGCGGCCCAGGTGTCCGGCGGCGACCATTTTGCGCAGCAGCGGGCACGGACGGTATTTGTCCTCGCCCAGTTCGCGGTGTAAGACTTCCATGATCGACAGACACACGTCGAGACCGATGAAGTCGGCGAGCACGAGGGGTCCCATCGGGTGCGCCATACCCAGCGTCATGACCGTGTCGACGGCTTCGGGTGTGGCGACGCCTTCCATCACGCAGAACATCGCCTCGTTGAGCATCGGCATCAAGACGCGGTTGCTCACGAAACCGGGCGCGTCGTTGACCTCGGTCGGCACTTTGCCCAGCTTTTCAGCGAGCGACTCGATTGTCGCATACGTCTCGTCCGAAGTCGACAGGCCGCGGACGACTTCGCACAGCTTCATGACCGGTACCGGATTGAAGAAGTGCATCCCGATCACCTGAGCCGGACGGCTGGTGGCAGCCGCAATCGTCGTAATCGAAATCGACGAGGTGTTCGACGCGAGGATGGCGTGGCTCGGAGCCGCCTGATCCATTGATGTAAAGAGCGCGGCTTTGACAGCGGGATTCTCGGTCGCCGCTTCGACGATGAGGTCGGCATCGGCGATGCTCGTCGCGAGATCCGTCGCGCAGGCGATGCGGGCCAGCGTACCGACTTGATCGGCCTGGGTGATCTTCTCCTTCTTGACCTGTCGCGAGAGGTTCTTCTCGATGGTGGCGAGTCCGGCGTCGAGTCGGTCCTGATCGAGGTCGATCAAGGTGACGCGGAAGCCGTTCTGAGCGAAGACGTGGGCGATGCCGTTGCCCATAGTGCCTGCGCCGATGACGGCGACGTGTTCGATGGTCATGATGTGTCTGATAGGTAGATGTTGAGGGCGATTCATGAATCGCCCTTACGCGGATAGAGTGCTGACGCTAGCGGCGTCACACGTCAGCGGTGGCGGCGACGGGGCCTGCGGCGTTAGAGGCTACGGCGTCGTAGCGGCCGATGTACTTCGGCTCCGCGTTGGGGTCGAGGTCATAGACGTGCGTCGGATTGTTGTCCTCGTCGACCAGAACGACGCGCGGCTCGTGCGCCTGGGCTTCTTCGGGCGTCATGTCGGCATAGGCGATCACGATCACCTGGTCGCCTACCGCCACGTTGCGGGCGGCGGGGCCGTTCATGCAGACGACGCGACTACCGCGCGGGGCCGGAATCGTGTACGTTTCCATGCGAGCGCCGTTGGCGACGTTGAGCACCTGGACGCGCTCGAACGGAAGCAGTTTGGCGGCGTCGAGCAGGTCGGCGTCGATGGTGATGGAGCCTTCGTAGTAGAGGTCGGCTTCGGTGACGCGCAGGCGGTGGAGTTTGCCTTTGAACAGCGTGACAGTCATAAGTCGGAGGTGGCGCCAGAAGCGCTTTCCCGACGCAGAATCACGGGGTCGGCACTTCGACGATTACGTTGTCGATGAGACGGGTGTCGCCAAAGTACGCGGCAACGGCGACCAAGAGCCGCTGTCCCGCGCGAAGATCGGTTGCAGGTTGCAGATCAGGCAGCGTGACGACTTGCGCGTACTGCACACGTCCCATCGGAGTCATATCGATGCGTGCCGCCAGCCGAGCTTCGATGGCTCGCGGCTCGTCTTCGTCGCGCTCGATCTCGCGGCGAGCGGCCATGAGCGCTTCGTAAATGACGGGCGCTTGGGCACGCGCGTCGGCGTCGAGAAACCCGTTGCGACTGGACATCGCTAGACCGTCGGCCTCGCGCAACGTCGGGACCGGCAGCAAGTCGACGCCCATCAGTTGCGCCTTGACCATCCGCCGCAGGATGAAGAACTGCTGCGCGTCTTTGAGTCCGAACGCCGCGTAGTGCGGTCGGCACACGTGGAGCAGCTTGCTGACGACCGTCGCCACGCCCGTGAAATGCCCCGGACGATGCGGTCCGCACAGTTGATCTCCCAAACGCCCCACGTCGACTGCAATCTGCTCGTCTGGCCCCAGCGGATACATCTCGTCAACTGAAGGCGCAAAAACGGCGTCGACGCCGCCTGCGGCTTTCAGCTTCTCCACGTCGGCAGCGAGTTCACGCGGGTAGCGGTCGAAGTCCTCGCCCGGAGCGAACTGCGTCGGGTTGACGAAAATTGAGACCGTCACGTGCGTCCCCGCCGACCGCGCCTGCTCGACCAGCGACAGATGTCCATCGTGCAGAGCGCCCATCGTCGGCACGAGCGCCAACGTGCCCCCTTGGCTCAGCTCGGCGACGGCATTT
>CAXBBB010000162.1:0-5991 GCA_963973615.1 uncultured Rhodothermales bacterium
GTCTATCGGCTGCACGTCCCCGCGCTAGTGACCTGCTCAAACAACTCGGCCTATCCACTCGCATGGAGCATCGCCCGAGTCAGATGAGCGGAGGCGAGCAGCAGCGCGTCGCCGTCGCACGGGCGTTCATGAACGAGCCAGATCTGGTGCTGATGGACGAGCCGACCGGCAACCTCGACACGGCAACCGCAGAGGCCCTTCACGACGAGATCGCGAGACTGAATGAGGTGGAGGGGCGCGCCTTCGTCGTCGTGACGCACAACCCGTTGCTCGCCGAGCGCGCCAAGACGACGCTGCGCATTCACGCAGGAGAGTTGGTCGAGGGGGGCTAAAACGCAACCCCTAGCCCGGCAGATGCCGTCACAAATCGCATGCTGCCGATCAGCGAACTCCCGTCCTGTTCGTCGTCGTGCAAGTCCAGTGTCCCACCGGCTATCAATTCTATATGCGCCGCGCCGACCTGCGTCAGGCGCACCGATGCTATAGCGCCCACGCCTGCGAACCATGACGCGGACAATTCCGACTCGTTGCTTCCGTTGCTGGGAAAACCAAACAGGTCGCTGGTGGAAGACAGAGTTGAGCGGACGGACGAGTTTCGGCGATAACCCAGATACGGACCCACTCCCACTTTCCAGGGCCGGCTTGAGGCGGGTGCCGCTGTCAGGACGAGAAACGTAGGAATCTGTATAGACTCGTGCTCTAAGTCGAGAGACTCGCTGATGCTGAAAGGCGGGTAGGTGGCGATCACTTCAGAACCGTCTCGAATAACATATTCTCCAAAGCCAACCGTCCAAACTGCCTGTGCCGTGCGTCGCTCATAGGCCAGACCCACCCGAAAGGCGATCCGTCCGGACTGGGTCATTCCCCAGACTTCTCCTCGGAAACCCTCGCCTGCTGTCCGCTCTGAAATGTGAGTAGGGGCGACAACATTAATGCCAGTGAGAGGTAACGTCGCGAGCGCAAATGCCCGGCTTATCGAGCTTTCCACCAAGTAGGACAAGTTGGGGGCGACCGATGCACCGAAACGCACAGGTTGTGCCTCTGCTGATCCACAGATCGCGAGTAGTAGAATCGGAAGCAAGACCCGCATGAAAGTTGTTGGTAAACAGAAGTACAAGTTAGCCGCCCAGTGCGCCGTCGTCGGAGTCGGCCTGGTCGGTGCGGAGTGAGGGGCGTTCGAGTCCGCCGGGCTGCGACGTGTCGGGCAGGCCGGTTGTGCCTAACTCCATCTCGAACTCCTTGATGGGGAAGGGGACGCGGATACCCTCGGCCTGAAAGCGCAGAATCAATGCCTTGAGAAACCGGCTGCGCGTCTCGAACTGCGCGTAGTAGTCGCGAACGGGCAGCAGGACGGTCAGGTTGACGCTGAACTCTCCCAGGGTGTGGACGAACGCTTCCGGTTTCGACTTACCCTTAAATGCGACGCTCTCCGCCACCTCGAGCACGACCGCCTCGGCTCTCGCTAGATCCGTATCGTACGGCAGTGGCACGTGGACGCGCATTCGCAGGCCAGTTGGAGCACCATGATAGTTGGCCACGACGGACGATGCCAGGCGCGCGTTGGGTACGATGACGCGGCTGTCCACGATGGTCCGAATGCTCGTCGCGCGCCAATCGATGTCGACGACCCAGCCTTCTTCCCCCGTTTCCAGCCGGACGTAGTGCCCCGTCCGGATTTGCTGCGAGGCGATCAGGTACAGCCCCGCGGCGACGTTGGCGAGCGTGTCCTGCAAACCCAGCGCCAAGGCCAGACCGCCCAAACTCAGCGCGCCCAGGATCGGTGTGATGGATACGCCAAACTCGTTGAGGATGACGAGCAACCCGATGGTGTACACGAGTACACGCACCAGCGTCGGGACGATCGACGTGATCGGCAAAAACGACGACTCGCGACGCGAATACGCGATCACCAGTCCCGCTGATACGCGTGCGAGCACGACGAAGAACGACAGCAGGACTGCCGCCGTCAGCGCCACGTTTTGCAGCCAGTTGACGAAGGATGGAAAGGCCTCGACGGTCAGCGACGCGAGGTAGACCCCTAGCGCCAGTCCCCAGAAGATCAGCACGCCACGGAAGGCCCGAACGATCACGTTGTCGGCTCGCCACTCTGTGCGTTCGGCGATCACTCCCAACCCGCGCAGCACGACGCGCTCGGCCAGCCAGCCCATGATCATGCCGCCGATGATCAGACCCATCGGCAGCGCCACGTCAGCCAGCGTCAGGTTGGCGATGGCCTCTGACAGCGGAACCTGAGGCGCGGCTGCTACGGTGTCGGGCCGAGCAGCGGTGAGCAACGAGTCGACGTGGTTGAGCCGGGCGTTTAGAATGGAATCGGCCGAAAGGCTGTCGGATTGAATGATGCGCATAGTAGGAGAGACGGAAGCGCAAGCTACGCCGAACGCATCGCGCAACACTGCGTTAGCTTCCAAACCGACTTCTGCTCCTGTGACCGACCTCCCCATTCTCGATCCTACCTTGGGCTTCGTGGACGCGCCTATCGATCCGACGCTCGATCTGTTCGAGGAAATCGAACGACTGAAAAAAGAGAAAAACGCTGTCCTGCTCGCGCACTATTACCAGGAGAGCGAGATCCAGGATCTGGCCGACTTCATCGGGGACTCGCTCGGTTTGGCACGTGCCGCCGAGAAGACCGACGCCGATCTGATCGTGTTCGCCGGAGTCCACTTCATGGCGGAGACGGCGAAGATCCTCAATCCTGCGCGTAAGGTCGTCTTGCCCGACCTGAACGCAGGCTGCTCGCTGGCCGATAGCTGTCCGCCTGACCTGTTCGAGGCGTTTTGCAAGCGCCACCCCGACCACTTGGTCGTGAGCTATATCAATTGCTCGGCAGGCGTAAAGGCGCTCTCGGATATCATCGTGACGAGCAGCAACGCCGAGCACATCATCCGGCAAATCCCCGCCGATCAGGGTATCATCTTCGCTCCAGACCGCAACCTGGGTCGCTGGCTGATCAACGAGACCGGACGCGACATGGTGCTGTGGGACGGCGTGTGCATCGTCCACGAGACGTTCAGCGAGCGCAAGGTGTTGTCGCTCAAAGCGCAGCATCCCGACGCGCCACTGATCGCCCACCCCGAGTGTGAACAGGCTATCCTCCGCCACGCCGATTTCGTCGGCTCGACGAGCGCGCTGCTCCGGTTCACCCAGGAGGACGCGGCCCAGCGGTTCATCGTCGCGACAGAAGAGGGCATCCTGCACCAGATGCGCAAAAAGGCGCCGGGCAAGGAGTTCATTCCGGCACCGCCCGAAAGCGGCTGCGCGTGCAACCAATGCCCCCACATGCGCCTCAATACAGTCGAAAAGCTCTACCTCTGCATGAAGTACGAGCAGCCCGAACTCCACATGGACGAAGCCACACGGCTCCGCGCCCTGCGTCCCATTGAGCGGATGCTCGCCATGAGCGAAGGCGTTTCGTAAGCACTCGCGCTGGAACGCTCCGCTGACCTCTCGTTGGCTCTACGGCCGAGGAGTGCGCGGCTAGTTCGACAGCGTCACGGTTCTCCGCGAAGAGTCAGCGGCGACCGTTTCCTGGTTGATGAGCAGCGACGCGCCGATGAAGCCTCCGGGGAAGAGTTCGAGAGTGTCAGCGGCGACAGACGGCGTGAGGTTGGTCGCCGTTAGAGCGAACGTCGATAGGGCATCGCGCGGAAAGCTTTTAGTCCACGACGTAGCCGTGGGCGTTGCGGTGTCGGGGGCGCGAAGCGTGTCGAAGGCCGGACCGTCGGGCGTCTGATACTCGATGGCGACGATGGTCGACAGGCCAAGCGAGTCGGCGTCGTTGGTCGACACGTAGTAGACGGCTACTTCGTCGGTGCCCTCGGGCAGTTCTACGATTCCACAGGCCGACAGACAGAGAGCAAACGTGAGCGTCAGGAGGGTGCGCATGGCAGAGGGTTCGGTTCGGACAACGAGAATATAGCGCCGCTCCAGGTGGCTGCGCAGGGCATTACAGGCGGACACGGTAAAACACGTACGGATCGAAGCGTCGCTGGACCAGGAAGCGGCGCTCGCCCGACGGGTCGTCGAACCGGACGTACGTGTAGCGTGCCTCGAAGCCCGCGCCCAGACCCGGGCGGATGGGGTACTCGCCGTGGATGGCCAGCGTGCTCTGATCGTTGAAGCTCGAAAACAGCGCCGAAAATCCGCTCAGCCCATTGCGGTCGGATCGGAGGCCGACGCTCAGTCCGTCGGGCGTGCCATAGAACAGGCGCAGTCGACTCGTCGTGAGGGCCTGTGATCCGTAGTGGGAGTAGAGGGCGTACCAGATCTGGAATCGTTGGAAGACGAGGAGCCGCATCTCGGTCTCAAACCCTGTCGCGCCTGCCGACTCCGGAAGCCGTACGCCAAAGGTGCGTCGGTCGGTCGAGTCGGAGTTGACGAACCGCTCCGAATCCAGTGGCGCCGAGTACGTGTTTTCGACTTGATACAGCGGGCCGAAAAAGCCGGTGATAAAATCTTCCCCGCTGTACAACAAAGCTGCCCGCCCTTCGACGCGCGCAATGTCCAAGATCGACGGACTGCCGCCTGAGATGCCGATTTTCAGACTCTGCCCGTCCGTGCGGCCTCCGGTTTCGGCGAACGTCCCCATCCGCGCATAGCTGACATACGGTTCGACCGTGAACCCGCCGCTCTCGACGAGCGCAACCGAAAGGTCGATGCCCAGCGCGTCGAAATTGGGTGAGGCTAAGAAGTCGCGCACGTAGGTGACGCCGAGTTTCGACGCGTTCAGGATCGGCACGTTGGTCCAGCCGAACGGGCGCGTCTGCAGATAGCCTCCCGCCAACGGCGCGCCGCCTACGTCCGAGGAGAACGCTTCGACCCGCACGCCTGGCAGCCGCACGCCGACTTCGGCTCCGATCGTGCGTTCGTCCCACGCTGCATCGGTCGCGAGGAAGTTGACCAGGTGGCCCGTTCCCAGCCGCACGTCGCGCAGCGGCCCCATTCGGGCATAAAAGACTTTGCCTTTGCGAGGCGTCCACCGGACGTAGCGGATGCTGCGCAGCGCGTCGTAGGGTTCGTCGGTGTCGTCGGTTCGGAAGCCGTCGGTCGTCACGCGTCCGATCTCCTGGATCTGCGTAGAGAAGCCGGGGCGGGCGTATTCGAGATTCAGTCCGCCCATCGCGTGCCAGCGCGGACCGACGAGCGACAGGCCGCCCCTGAACCCGATCTGCGTCCGTGCGAGCCACCACGCGCCGGGGACGAACTCATCAGGCGCATCCGATCCGACGAACGGCAGTGGTTGCGCCGATGCGGGCGTCGGGAGCGCTGCGAGCGCGAGAAGAAGGAGGAGGGAAACGCGCAGCACGGGTGAGAGACAGATGGAGGCGGACAAACTACCGGTAGGAATCCTGAAATGGGGCACGTCTCCAAGATGTGCCAGGGCGGACGCATTCTAATTGCGTCGTCCCAACTTCCCGTTCTCCAACCGTCATTCCTGCGCAGGCAGGAATCCACAACGGCCTTCCAAGCCAGAAAATGGCGCTGATCTGTTCCTGATTGGCCACAGACCAGGCGGGAAAATCGGTAACCGCTGAGAATGCGCTCACCCTACAAGGTGTGCCACGTGGAGAAGTCAGTGCTCTGTGGATCATAGTCCGGTCCAGCCGACAGTCGTGTCAGCCAGGCGCTCGTCGGCGACACGTGGGCCGGCCAGCGAGATCAGGTAGCCGACCACGCACGTCACGGCCAGTCCGATCGCGGTCGACCAGATGAAGGGTATCGGGGCGATGCCGAACCACTCGTTCATCCGGGGCAGACCAAAATCGTTCTGCGTCACCATCAGCACGACGAGCGTCCCGACGATAGCCCCCCAGAACGCGCCGTGTCCGTTGGCGCGTTTGGTGAGCATTCCGAGCAGAAACAGGCCGAGCAGCCCGCCCGCGAAGTACCCCATGAACGACAAGATCAGGTCGATCAGCAGTGCCTCGGTGCGCGACGCGTAGATGCCGACGCCGATGCCGATGATGCCCG
>CAXBBB010000163.1:0-5969 GCA_963973615.1 uncultured Rhodothermales bacterium
AACGGCGGCGTCTCCCTATGGACGCGCTCGCATCGACCTGACGGCGGATGATGGACGCGGCGACAGTGGCGATGGCGCGGATCTCCGTCGTGCGCTCGACACGTTGCGCGCACGAGCGGTAGCGCAGCAGCCGGAGCAAACGCAGCGCGCGCTGCCTGCCCGCCGAACCGAATCCCCTCGACGCGAAACGGTTACACCCCAGACGCCGGGACGCGGACGATTGCATGCCCCGATTGCCAGCCGGCCGACACGCACAGAGGTTGCCGTCGCCTCACCTGCTGCCGTCGAGACGGTTACGGCCGACGCTATCGCTCAGGCTTTAGAGACCCATCTGGCGCCGCTACTCGACCGAATCGCCGGGCTGGAACGTCGGCTGCATGGGGCCGCTATCGGAGCCGCCCACGCGTTTGCGGCCCATCCGCTGTATGCCGGACTGCTGAGCCAGGGCATGCGTCCCCAGACGGCGATGGCGCTGTTCAACGGGCTGGCCGACAAAGGCTTCTCAGCCGATACGCCCGAGACCGACTTGCGATGGGCGCTGGCCCAGGAACTGCGCAAGCGGCTGGAGCCGACGACCCCGTCGCGCGCCGTCGGAACGCAGGTATTTTGCGGGCCGAGCGGCAGCGGAAAGACCTCGCTGATCCTCAAACTCGCACTCCACCCCAGCTTCTACGGACGCCGGTCGACCGGTATCCTCGTCGTCCTGCCCGAAGACGACGCAGCCCAGGCCTTCCACAACCCGATCGACGTGTATCGGCGGCATGGGCTGGCGGTCCAGAGCATCCAGCACCCGAGCGAGATGCCCGAGGCGCTCGACCGAATGCGCGCGTTCGACCAGATCCTGATCGACACGCCGCCGCTGCCGCGCAAACACGACGCGATGGCGGCTCACCTGCGGCACCTGAAAAAAATGATCGATCCGATCATGCCGCTCCAGGTGACGTTCGTCTACTCGGCTGCCGACGCGCTCGACGGAGTCCGCGAGCGCTTGTTCGACGGCTTGCCCCTAACACCCGACGCCGTCGCCCTGACGCATTTGGACGAGACGACGGGCTGGGGCCGCCTGGCCGACTGGCTGCTCGCACTCGAACGCCCCGTCCCCTACGTCAGCTGCGGCCCGCGCACGCCGGACGATCTCTATGGCTACTCGCCGACGTGGTTCGTCGAGGAGATGATGCAACTCCGATGACCGATTTCTCAACCGCTCCCGCCACCGTCATCGCACTCGTTTCGGGTAAGGGCGGCGTCGGCAAAAGCGTCGTTACCGCGAACCTCGCCCACACGCTCGCACAGTCCGGCGCACGCACCGCCGTCGTCGATGCCGACGCGGGACAGGGCGCTCAGGGCATCCTGTTCAACCACACGCCTGCGGGCGACGTGCTCGAGTGGGCCAACGGACGCGCCCACGCCGAGGACGTCACGCAGCGCACTCCTGGAGGCGTCACGCTCGTCCAGGCCGCCAGCCACGCCATCGCCGACGTCCCGCAATCGCTGTACGACGGATTAGACGACGCGCTATCGGCACTCAAATCGTCACACGACTTCGTCTTGATCGATGCGCCTGCCGGAACCGATGGACTGGTCCGCTGGGCACTCGACCGCGCCGACCTGGGCGTGCTAGTCGTCGTCGGTGAACCTACCGACTGGCCCGGCTTGTGTGGACGCTCGACCCCGGGTATCCGATGGGACAAATCGTGACGTTCGCAGACGATGCCGCCGATGCCGAAAGCGTCGCCGAGCGATTTGCCCAGGTGACGACTGACCTGATCGGCCAGGCCCCCGCCTACCTCGGCTACGTGCCGTTCGCCCAATCCATCCGACGCTCCGTGCGCGAGCAGCGGCTTGCCGTCACGAGCGACGCCCGCATAGGGACCGCTTTCGCCCTACTCGCCGCCGTCCTCCAGGCCGGACGCACGCCCGCTGCCATGGCACCTGACCTGACACGCGGCTCCAACTGATCTCCGACTCTGTACCATGTCCCAAACTGCTACAAAAACGCTCGAAACGCCGACGTTCTCGCCTGTCATTCCGGCTTTGATCGCTCAAATTAGCCTGACAATCGGCCTTCTGCTGTTTATCCGGGACCTGTGGATGCTTGCCCCGCTCGACCATGCTGTGGTAACGGCCGGCGCATCGGGAGCAGTACTGTACGCTGCGCTGATGGGTGGGTACGTGGTCGCAAAACGCGCGATGAGTCACACGCCACCCAAGCGAGCCGAACCCTCTGCCGACGCTCCAGCCCCTGAGTCCGCGACAGCGCCTGAACCTGCTTCCGCAGCCAAACCCGGACAACCGGCCACGGCCCGTGAACCAGTCGCCCACGCCTCCGCGCCTGCCGCGCTGCCCGCGCCTCCGATTCCTGCGTAATTGCCCGCCGCGCGATCCGAATAGACCCGACTGACCATGCAACTCGTCACCCCGCCTACGCTCCAAGAGCGCGTCGAGACCTACCTCGCCGATCCGACCGACGCCCACCGCGAGGCCGTCGTGCTCCACGGCGTGCGGCTGGTGCGCTCGCTCGTCGGTCGCGTGTCGCTGCCTGACTCGCCGCTCGCCACGCGCGACGACCTGGAAGGCGCTGCCTTGATCGGCTTGATCCAGGCACTCGACAGCTACGACCCCGAGAAGGCCAAGTTTTCGACGCACGCACACCGGCGCATCCAGGGTGCGATCGTCGACTACTTGCGCGAAATCGACCCACTCTCGCGCGGCAAGCGGCAGAAGATGGCGCATGCCCAGCACGCCTACGCGACGTTGCAGCAAATGCTAGGCGACGAGCCGACTGACGAGGACGTGGCCGATTTCATGGGTCTGTCGCTCGACGAGTACCACACCGTCTTGGGTGATGCGCAGGTGCGGTTCACGCTCTCGTACGATGCTCCCCTCGACGAAGAGAGCGGCATGACGCGTGGCGAAACGCTGGCCGATGACGGCGCGCAGCAAGGCTTCGAGGCGTTCGAAGATGCGATGTCGATGGAGGCGCTGGGCGAACTGATCCGGCACCTACCCAAGCGCGAGCGCGACATCATCGCCCTCTACTACTACGAAAACCTGACGCTGCGCGAGATCGGCGGCATCATCGGGTTGACCGAAGCGCGCATCTCGCAGATCCTGGGCAAAACGCTTTTGGGACTGCGCGGGAGCCTCACGCACGTGCGGATGGCGGCGTGATCCGAGCCGATGGCTGCGGCGCTCCAGGCGGCAACGACTCGCCGATAGGTACCTCGTTGGCGACCTCTATCAGATTGCCGTCGGGATCACGCAGGTAGATCGACCACAGACGCGACCGGGCGCCGACGCGCCAGACGGGACCAAGCACGATCTCGACTCCCTCGCGACGGACGTGCCGCTCCACCTCGACGAGCGGAAGACTAGCACGCACGCAGAAATCCGCCGCCCCCCGCGTCGGGCGCTCGGCGTGCGGCCCAACGACGGCGTCCGACGGTTGCAGGTTGATCTTCTGCCCTCCAACCAGAATGGCGTGTCGCGTTTCGCCCGCTGCTCCCTCGAACGAGACCGCCTGACACTTCATCACGCGTGTATAGAAGTCGATGGACGCCTGGACGTCGCGAACAGTGAGAACAAGGTGGTCGATGGCATCGAGCATGAGCAAACCGGTTGGAGCAGCGCGCAAGCTACCGACTCGTTGCGCGCGTGTCACGCTCAGCACGAAGCATGCAAGCCACGCCGCCCGTACCAACCCGTATTGACTCACCTATACCGAATACCATGCCTCTGCTCTCGACCGAACACCGCTGGGACCTTCTCACTGCCGGAGCCGCCGCGCTCGCTGCCATGGCTACGCGCCAGATCGTCACGCGTGTCTGGTCCCTCACGACTGGCGACGACCCACCGCGCAACCCTGAGTCACCCGAGACCGCATGGACCGAGGCGCTGACGTGGACGGTCGCCACGAGCCTGGTCGTCGGTGCTGCCCGACTAGCTGCTCGCCGCGTCGCTGCCAAGCGGCGTCCGGGACTGCCTGCCTCGGGCTGAACGTAAAACGCCCCAGACATCGGTGATGCTGGGGCGCTCGTGCGGAGAGGGTGGGATTCGAACCCACGGACCCTTGCAGGTCGTCGGTTTTCAAGACCGGTGCATTCGACCACTCTGCCACCTCTCCATATGGTCGCGCTCAAACTAAGAACGTAGACGGCGTCTGTCCACCGGCTCACGCGTAGATGCCGCGCAGTTTGAGCGACAGGTTGACTTTTTCGATGGCGAGCACATACGCGGCGATACGGGGTGTGATGTCGCGGGCGTCGGCTACAGCCATGACACGATCGAATGCGTCGGTCATGATGCGGTCGAGGCGCTCGTCGACCATCTCGGGCGTCCAGAAGTATCCCATTCGATTTTGGACCCACTCGAAGTAACTGACGGTCACGCCGCCCGCATTGGCAAGGATGTCCGGGATGACGAGCGTACCATTGTCGTGCAAGATGGCATCGGCAGTCGTGGTTGTGGGCCCATTAGCGCCTTCGACGACGATACGCGCCTTGATCTGACTGGCGTTTCGGATGGTGATCTGCTCCTCTTTGGCGGCGGGCACGAGCACGTCCACGTCGAGGGTCAGCAGTTCAGCGTTTGTGACCGCGTCGGCGTGGGGGTAACCCGTAATCAGATTACCGTTCTCCGCTGCATAGCGCAGCAGGTCGGCGAGATCGATTCCACCGGGATTGTAGATGCCGCCTTCCCTGTCGCTCACGGCGACGACCGTGCAGCCCTTTTGGGCCAGTAACTCGGCAGCGACCGATCCGACATTGCCAAAACCCTGCACGGCGACGGTCGATCCTTCGGGCGTCATGTCCCGTCGCTTCATCGCTCGCAACGCGCACGTCATCACCCCCCGCCCCGTCGCCTCGCGCCTCCCGACCGATCCGCCCAGGCCGACCGGCTTGCCCGTCACGACGGCGTACTCAGTCTTGCGCGCATGCATCGAGTACGTGTCGAGTATCCACGCCATTGTCTGGGCGTTGGTGTTCATATCGGGCGCCGGAATATCACGGTCCGGCCCAAACACGTCGATCAGGTTGGCCGTGTAGCGCCGCGTCATCCGCTCGACCTCACCTAGTGACATCGCCGCCACGTCGCACCGAATGCCGCCTTTGGCTCCCCCGAATGGCACGTCCACGACCGCGCACTTCCACGTCATCCACGCCGCCAGCGCCTTGACTTCGTCGAGCGTCACGTCAGGCGCGTAGCGGATGCCGCCTTTGCTCGGCCCGGACGTCGTGTTGTGGATCACCCGTACGCCCTCGAAGACTTCGAGCCGCCCATCATCCATCTGAACTGGCACGCTCGTAATGTGGACGTGCGCCGGAGTGCAGAGGTAGCGGTAGGTGCCATCGTCAAGCCCCAAGATGCCTGCCGCCACGTCGAAGCGGTCCATCATGGCCTGGAACGGGTTGTCGGGTTCGACGATGCGGCCCGGAGCGCCGAAGAGCGAGGTGTCGTAGATGTTGCGGTTGAGGGCCATGGTGCGGGGTCGAGGTCGGTTGGGGCAAAGCTAGTGAGATGGTGACGCATCGGCTCGCCCCGAGTACGCGCGATGCATGAATCGCCCGTACTTACCGCTCATAGCCTCCACCGCTCGGGGTCCCTACCTCTCCTCTCGCATGTGCGACTCTTCGCGCATCTGTCGCAAGCGCTCTTGAGCGTGGACGTACTCGTCGGGCAGCGCGCTGCTGTCGGCGGAGGCGAGGAAGGACTCGTAGGCCTGGCGGACGCGGGCGCGGTCGGCGTAGTAGGCGTCGTAGAGCGTGGCTAAGCGGTAGCGAAAAGCGGCGCGTCCGGGGTCGAGGTCTTGGGCGAGGCTGTAGTGGGCGATGCCGCTCGAGTAGCGCTCCTGAGCTTGATCGACCTGCCCCAGGTAGCCGTGGACTTCGGCGAGCGTGGCCTGGTCGAGCAGTTCGGTCGTCCTCGTGAGCCAGCCGCGTGCGGTGTCGTACTCCTCCAAGGCCAAGCGC
>CAXBBB010000164.1:0-5962 GCA_963973615.1 uncultured Rhodothermales bacterium
GGGCTTCGGCCAGCAGCTCGGCGTCGATGGCGTCGCCGGTCAGACGGGATTGGAGCGCCGCCAAGCGGCTCTGACGCGTCTCGACGGGGCGACGGGCGATTTCGTGAAGCAGACGCTCGGCGTCGGCGAAGAACGAGAATACGCGGACCGAGTCTTTGGCCGTCGCAAAGGGCAGGAGCGCCTCCATCGCGCTGAACGGGTCCGTTTCAGCAGCCGCCTGCCCGGCTTCGTACGCCGCAAGCGAGCGTGCATAGCCCGGGTAAAATGCCTCGCTAAATGTCAGCGGGCGCGGCGCCGCAGCCAATTCCGAACTGATCAGCATCGGACTGTACAGATCGATTTCGTTGCGCGGGAATGCCGCAATCACGTAGTCGAATGTTTTCGTCCGGCTCGACGGCACCAGTTCGGTAGCCTGAATGACCTCTCCTCCCTGCTCGATCTTGATCAGTTGCAGCCCCTCGGCCAAGTCGCTCTCCTCAAACTGCCAGTCGCTATCGGGTCGGTAGGTGAAGTAGAGAAACGGCGTGTCGCGAAACGCCGCCGGGGATGGCGACGGATTGCCCTCGGCGTCCGACAGCGTCGCAACGATCGATCGCTCGCCGCGAAGCAGTTTCTTTTCGCGATAGAGTAAGGTGGCCTCATACTCAGCCTGTGCATGGGCGAGGTCAGCGCCCAGCAAACAGGTGACGAGGATGAACGCAGCGAGGAGACGAGAAGTAGCGAGACTCAGCATAGCAGGTGGGAAGCGGTCCGTCGAAACCGGAGGTCGGTAAAAGATACACATCGGCATGTTGCCTACAGAGCAGCTCCACGCGGGATGGAGCACTCTCCGCTGTCCGCGCTTTCTCGAACGACAAGCCAAGGGTAGTGAGGTCGGCGAATAGCGTGCGGGATGTCGTCACAGATCCGCGCCGACCTAGAGAAAGGAAGCGCAACGGCAACGTTCGGACATTTGGATGGTCTTCGTCCTTTCCTCTCGTCTCACGCGACGCACGGGTAGTTTTTTAACGCACCGACCTACCCCTCACTTCATGCGCCACTTTTTGCTCGCCGCCGTTCTCGTCCTGACCGCCCTCCCGCTGTCAGCGCAGACGAGCAGCGCGCCGCTGCGCCTGTTTCTCGACTGCCAGAACACGCGCTGCGACTTCGACTACCTACGCACTGAGTTGGACTGGGTGACCTACGTCCGTAACCGCGAAGACGCCGACGTTCATGCTCTGGTCACCGGGGAGCGCAACGGGAGCGGAGGCCGAACCTACTTCGTTCGCTTCGCGGGACGGCGTGCGTTCGACGGTATCGATGACGAACTAACGCGCGCGACCGACCAGAACGCGACCGAAGACGAGCAGCGCGCAGCCCTGGCAAGCGTGCTCTCCGCCGGACTCGTCCGCTACCTCGCCCGGACCGATCAGGCACCGCGCGTGACGATTGGCCTGACCGCACGTTCCGCCGACGCGCCGCCCGTTGAGGAGACGACCGACCCGTGGAATTT
Organism: uncultured Rhodothermales bacterium; assembly: GCA_963973615.1. GTDB lineage: Bacteria > Bacteroidota > Rhodothermia > Rhodothermales > BA12 > CAXBBB01. The sequence continues at coordinate 1,493 of CAXBBB010000164.1, forward strand.
CTGGGTCTTCCGCCTCGGCTCTCGCGTGTTTGCCAACGGCGATGCCAACTACTTGCAGCGGAACGCCAACCTGAACATCAACGCCAACCGAACGACCGAGACGCTCAAGTCCGAACTCTATGTCAATGCGAGCGACAACCTGTCTCGCTTTACGTTCGATGGCAACGTGACACGCAACCAGAACAACAGCTACAACGGTGGGGGCGAAGTCGTCTTCAGCCTGGGCCCGCACTGGTCGGCGGGCGGCTCGGCACGCGCGTTCCATTCGACGTTCTCCAACACCGACCTGAGCGTCCGCGTCGGCCCAGAAGTTGAGTACAGCGTGTTTCCGTACGCCCAGGACACCCAGCGCGCGTTTCGCCTCTCGTACAGCATCGGCGCCGAACGCATCGCCTATCGCGACACCACGCTCTTCGATAGGATCGACGAGATCCTGTTCGACCACGAACTCGAAGCGCGCATCTCGTACCAGCAGCCGTGGGGGTCGTTTTCGGTTAGGGGTGAGATCGATCAGTACCTGCACGATCTGGAACTGTACAGCTTCAACGTAGGCGCCAACGCCGATATCCGCCTCTTTCGCGGACTCAGCTTCAACTTGGGGGCCAACTACAGCCGCATCCGCAACCAACTCAACCTCGTGCGCGGAACGGCCAGCGAAGAGGACGTACTCACACGCCGCCGTCAACTCTCGACCGGCTACGACTACTTCCTCTCGACCGGTCTGACCTACACGTTCGGCTCGGCGTTCAACTCGGTCGTCAACCCGCGCTTCTGACCGCATGGCGACACGCTCGCCTTGGATCCGAGGGTGTGTCGCTTCTCATGCTCAGAGGAGGATTTCAGCTTCGCTGGTCCCTGAAAGCTGAGATGCACCTTGTATGTCGCCAGACGTCGGGCTTAGCCCCTACCCCGTTGCAACGATTTGCTATCCACTCGTTAGGTCGAGACTATAGAGCTACGTATTGATGGATACTTGCTGGCTCTGCGTATTTCGCATGAGCGAAGCGCTTCCGCGGTGGATACGTAGCAGGTCCGTTAGTACGAGACGGGACTGACATCGGGTATCATCGGTCCTACTCTTTTGCCGACTGTCCCCACGACCACATACTCTCCATGTCCGACACGAACGAGCGCCTCATCATCGAAGGCGGCCATCCGATTACTGGCCCCCTCTCGGTCGGTGGATCGAAAAATGCCGCCCTTCCGCTGATCGCCGCCACGCTGCTACCCGACGGCGTCACGCACGTGCGCAACATGCCGGACCTGCGTGACGTGCGCTCGTTCGCCCGCGCGTTCGAGAAGCTGGGTGCCAAGAGCAATTTCAAACCCGACAGCGATCCGACCACGCCCGAAACGCTCACCATCGACGCGAGTGGTCTGACCCAGCACCGGATGCCGCGCGAGGAAGCCGAGTCGATGCGCGCGTCCATCTATGCGCTGGGCGCTCTGCTGGGACGACTGGGCAAAGCCGAAGTGCCCCTCCCCGGCGGCGACGCATTCGGTCATCGCCCCGTCAATATGCACGTCGAAGGGATGCGCGCACTCGGCGCGGAGATCGACATCATCGGTGGTGCCGTCGTCGCAAGCGCACCAGGCGGACGGTTGAAAGGCGGACGGTTTCGCTTCGACCCGATTACGGTAGGTGGCACGATCAACGTCCTCCTTGCCGCAGCCCAGGCCAAAGGCACGACGCTGCTCGAAAACTGCGCGCGCGAACCCGACGTGGTTGCGCTCGGTCGTGTGCTGCAGAAGATGGGCGCCAAGATCGAGGGCCTGGGCACGAGCACCATCGAGATCCAGGGCATCGACGCGCTCAAGCCCGGCAGCTACCTCGCCCCACCCGATCGCATCGAGTTGGGCACCCACATGATCATCGCCCTACTCGCCGGAACGCCCGGCAGCGAAGTCCGCATCGTCGGTGGCGCTCCGTCCGACCTGGGCGACGCCTTCCCCGCCCACTTCCGCGCAACCGGCGCTCACTACCGCACCGAAGCCCCCTCGGACGGCAGCGACGACGATGGCGGATACCTCCAGGACGTCATCGTCAAAGTGCCTGACGAAGTATTTCCCGTCAGCGTCGTCACCGAGCCTTACCCCGGCCTGGCTACCGACCTGCAGAGTCAGTGGACGCTGCTGATGACGCGTGCCGAAGGAGCCAGCCGCATCATCGACACGATCTACCACGGGCGTTTCGGTCACGTACCTGAGTTGCAGCGCATGGGAGCCAACATCAAAGTCGAAGGCAATGCCGCCGTTGTCCGCGGCCCCAACAAACTGCGCGGCGCAACCGTCGAAGCGACTGACGTGCGCGCCGCCGTCGCCCTGGTCCTCGCGGGCCTGATCGCCGAGGGCGAGACGACCGTTACGGGCCTCCTCCACCTCGATAGGGGCCACGAGCGCTGGGAAGCCAAACTCGCCGCCGCTGGAGCCAAGATCCGTAGAGAGAAAGGCTGAAGTCGCCTGCACACTCTGTAGCGTCGATGCATGCAACGACGCCCCAACCCCGAGCGTACGCAATCGACTCCAAACGCTCCGATACTATGCCTCCCAAGTTTCACCACGGCGAAACCGTCGCCGTCTTTCTCTACGGTTTCGACGGACAGCGTCTGGGCGCGATCAAAGGCACCATCTCGGACGGTCCGAATCGCACCAACGTCGCCCGGGATGGGCAGGCGCCGCGCTACAAAAACCTCTACTTCGTCACCGAGATCGAAGGCTACAGCCGCCCCCACGAGGACAGCGCGTTGGCCGCTGCCGGGGAGAGCGAAGAGGTCACCGAGGGCTGGTTCGCCGAGGACGATATTGCATCCGAGCGCGCACCGGCGACCAATCCGATTCTGGGCGGATTGTCGACCAACTGATTCGGCTGGCTCGTTTCGGGCGCTTTACGCATCGCTGTCCCTCGCGCCCGTACCTTGGCGCCCTCATCCGATTTCCTTCTGATATGCCCTACGTCGTCACCGAAAGCTGCATCAACTGCAAGCACACCGATTGCGTCGAGGTCTGCCCGGTCGACTGTTTCTACGAAGGCCCCAACTTCCTCGTGATCAACCCCGACGAGTGCATCGACTGCAACGCCTGCGTGCCCGTCTGCCCCGTCGAAGCCATCTACGCCGACGACGAGCTACCCGAGTCCCAGCAGCACTACGCGCAGTGGAATGCCTATCTCGCCGAGCAGTGGGCCGACTACAACCTGACCGAGAAGAAGGACGCGCTTCCGGGCGTCGAGACCTGTGCCGACACGCCGCGCACCGAGCAAGACATCCTCACCTGGGACGGTGACGCTGAGGCCTAGCACCCGTCCGGGTGTTTCTCTTTCCACTTCTCTACTCTGCTCACACTGATGCGTACGCTTCTCCTGCTCATCCTCGTGGTCGCTCTCCTCGCGATATCTAACCCTGACAAAGACGACTTCGCCGAGTTCGCGAGGGAAGAGTCCGCCGAACTGATGGCCGGTCAAACCGACGGCGTCTTAGGTGGAGCGCTCGGACGGCTGGGCGGCGACCTGATCGGCTCGCAGGTGGGCCGCTTCGTCAGCCGCGACAACTACCTCGTCGCCAGCGTCTACACGCTCGACCTCGACGGCCCCAACGCCAATGCACAGGATTGGCGTTTCTTAGGTGTCGCCGGGCAGTTCGTCGAGTTGAGTAGGCCGGACGCGTTGGAACGGTAGCCCCGCGCTCGCATCTTGAACCCGTCAGGCCATCGAAACCTGACGGGTTTTTGCATTTCCGGCAGATCCACCGAAGGGCTCGAACCGCGGGCGATAGCCGAGTATCTTGAAGCCGATCAACCAACAGCCGCTCGTCGATGGAAACGCTCCGCACTCAGGATCCCGAACTCTTCGCCGCTCTCCAACACGAAACGCAGCGCCAGCAGGACGGGCTGGAACTGATCGCTTCGGAGAACTTCGCGTCGCGCGCAGTTATGGAGGCGCAGGGTAGCACGCTGACGAACAAATACGCCGAGGGGCTTCCGGGCAAGCGCTACTACGGCGGGTGCGAGTTTGCCGACGTCGCCGAGGATCTGGCGCGCGATCGGGCCAAAGAACTGTTCGGAGTCGACTGGGTCAATGTGCAGCCGCACAGTGGGGCCCAAGCCAACGCCGCCGTCTACCTGACGCTGATGCAGCCCGGCGACAAACTGCTTGGCCTCGACCTGGCGCACGGCGGTCACCTGACGCACGGCAGCCCGGTCAACTTCAGCGGCATCCTCTACGACGCGCACTTCTACGGCGTCGAGATCGACGGGCCGAACGCCGGTCGCATCGACATGGATAAGGTGCGCGAGCAGGCACTGAAGGTCCAACCTAAAATGATCTCGATCGGAGCGAGCGCCTACACGCGCGACTTCGATTACGCCGCCTTCCGCTCGATTGCGGACGAAGTCGGCGCGCTGCTGTGGATGGACATGGCGCATACCGCCGGTCTGATCGCGGCCAAAGTGCTGACCGACCCGATGCCGCACGTC
>CAXBBB010000165.1:0-5953 GCA_963973615.1 uncultured Rhodothermales bacterium
GCTCCGTTCAGCGGGGTTGCCGCGGCCTTCGGCCTCGCAACGACTCATCATTCTAGGACTGACACAGCACTCAGTGCCACGACGCTATCTCGCCGAGCGGTTTGCGTTCGAGGTCGGGCACGCGAGCGTCGGCGTCGGGGTAGCCGGTGACGATCAGCACCATGGCGCGTTCGTGCGGCGGACGCCCCAGCACCTCGCCGAGGAATTTCATCGGGCTGGGCGTGTGCGTCAGCGTGGCGAGACCGGCGTGGTGAAGCGCGGCGATCAGCAGCCCGCACGCAATGCCGACGGATTCACTGACGTAGTAGTTTTTGTGGCGCTCTCCTTGTGCGTCGAGGTCGAACGGGCGGGCGAAGACAGCGATCAGCCAGGGCGCGGTGTCGAGAAACGGTTTGTGCGCATCGGTGGCAAACGGAGTCAGGTCGTCAAGCCACTCTTGTGAGGCGCGTCCGCCGTAGAAGGCACGTTCTTCCTCTTCGGCTGCGGCTCGGATCTTCGCCTTCACCTCGGCGCTCTGGACGGCGGCGAAATGCCACGGTTGCTTGTGTGCGCCGCTCGGCGCCGTTCCGGCGGCTCGGATCGCGTCTTCGATGATCGGTCGCGGCACGGCGGTCGGGGCAAAATCGCGGACCGTCCGTCGCAGACGCATCTCGTCGTAAAACGCGTGTGCCCGCTGCTCCATCTCGTCGGACGCGCGATGGGTGAAGGCGAGGGGGATCATCGGCGCATGTTCTTTCATCCTCGAAAACTAGCGATCAGTCAGTGACTGTCCAGTCGGTGACTGTCAGCCGCCGATCCACACGGTTTTGCGGTTACAGAACGCGCGGATGCCATCGGGGCCGAGTTCGCGTCCGTAGCCGCTGTCGCCGATTCCGCCGAACGGCAGGCGCGGATCGCTAGCGACCATGCCGTTGACGAACGCGGCTCCGGCCCTCAGGCGGTGAGCGACGGACTCGCCTTCTTTCTGTTCGGCGAAGACCGCCGATCCTAGCCCAAACCGACTCGCGTTGGCGAGCCGGACGGCATCGTCGGTGTCGCTGGCACGAACCAGGGCGGCGACGGGGCCAAACACTTCTTCCTCGAAGGCGACGCTGCCTCTCTCGACGCCGGTCAACAGCGTCGGCGGGTACCAGGCGCCGTCGCGGTCGGGGACGTTGCCGCCCAGCACCACCGTCGCTCCACCCGCAGTTGCGCGTTCAACTTGATCGTGCACTTCGTCGCGCAGATCGACGCGGGCGAGCGGGCCGATGTCCGTGTCCTCATCCATTGGGTCGCCGACGACCAAGGCGTCGATGCGTTCGGTAACACGCGCGAGAAACGCATCGTAGACCGCATCGACCACGATCCACCGTTTGGCGGCGATGCAGCTTTGTCCGTTGTTCTGCATCCGCGACTTCACGGCGGCGTCGGCGGCAGCGTCGAGATCGGCGCTCGCCAGGACGACGAACGCGTCCGACCCGCCCAGTTCGAGCAGCGACGGTTTGAGCGCTTGCCCCGCAGCCGACGCCACAGCACGCCCGGCTCCCTCGCTTCCGGTCAGCGTGACGGCGCGGATGCGGTCGTCGGCGATGAGGTCCGCTACGGCGTCCGACGAGACGAGCAGGCTGAGAAAGGCGTCATCGGCGCTAGCGTCTTGCCAGATCTGTTCGATGGCGAGGCTGCATCCGGTCACGTTGGATGCGTGCTTGAGCAGGCCCGTCCCGCCCGCCATCACAGTCGGCGCGGCAAACCGAAAGACCTGCCACAGCGGGAAATTCCACGGCATCACCGCGAGGACTGGCCCCAGCGGTTCGTGACGGACGTAGCTGCGCCCGGCGTCGGATTCGATGACCTCGTCGGCCAGGTAGTCGGCTCCGCAGTCGGCGTAGTGGCGGCAGACCCACGCGCACTTTTCGACCTCGCTGCGTGCCTGAGACAGCGGTTTGCCCATCTCGCGCGTCATCAACTCGGCGAGATCATCCGTTCGTTCGTCGAGCAAGTCGGCAACGCGGTTCAGGATGGCGGATCGGTCGCTGAACGAACGCGATCGGTTGCGTTCGAAAGCCGATGCGCTGCGGCTCACCCGGTCTTCGAGGTCGGACGAGGAGAGTGCGTCGTACCGCGCGATTTCGTCGCCGGACGTAGGGTCAATGGAGCGGAGCATAGTCGGATCGGAGTGGAGGATGCCGATCCAACCGCTGTCAGAAGCGTCCGGTCCAGCCGATGCTCACTTGCCAGTTGGGTACGTCATTGGTCACGCCGAGCGCGACGGACGCATCGACTTGCATCATCGGCGTCAGCAGCAGCGCGTAGCCATACTGAAGGGTTTGCGTCGGAGCGACATCGTCGGCGCGCACGGGCACAAGAAGTCGGATGAGACGCGCAAGCTAGTTAGCGAACCAGCGTCACGAGCCGCTGTGTCTGCATCGTTTCGCTCCGGGCGACGATCACGTAGAGGCCGTCCGGCAAGCGTGCGCCGTCAAATGTGACGAGGCGGCGTTCGGGCAGCACATCCGAAAACAGGGTTGCGACCTTGCGCCCGAGCAAGTCGAAAGCCTCGACGATCACTCGCTCCATCCGCGGCGTCGACACGAAGAGCGCGGTTTCGCGATCGGTCGGATTGGGCGACGGAGCACCAAGCGTCAGGGTCGAGCTTGGCGCAACAGGCTACGCGGAGAGGGTGGGAGCGAGTAGAAATAGGACGAGTAGCAGAGGGCGCATGAGACCGGGGCGACGAGACGCTCTGGTTATCGGCTGGATGGCTGCTGTGTGAAGTAGGGCCCGTATCTTGGAATCAAAAAGACGCTATGGCTTGGAAGTGGTGGTCCGAACGCAAACGCAGCTCCGAAGCGCCCGCGCCCCGAACCGATGCCGACGTTGCGTTCGCTAGCCGCATCGAAGCGCTGACGGGGACACCTCCGGTCGACCTCACCGTGTACCGACGCGCGTTGCGCCATCGCTCCGTTTTACGCGGCGAGAAAGACAGCTATCTCGAATCGAACGAGCGCCTAGAGTTTCTAGGTGACGCCGTCCTCGAAATCATCGTCAGCGCGCACCTGTTCGCCGAGTTTCCCGCCGTCAACGAAGGGTTTCTGTCGCGTCTGCGCGCCAAACTCGTCAGCGGGCAGGCGTTGGCCGACGTCGCGCGTAGCTGTGGGCTGGCCGAGTTGATCGAAATCAGCAACGAAGCTCGCGAGCAAGGCGCCGCCGACAACACGTCGATCCTCGCCGACGCGCTCGAAGCCGTCATCGGTGCCCTCTACCTCGACCACGGTCCCGACGCACCCCAGGCGTTCGTCCTGCGCATCTTGCTCGAAGGTCGTGACCTGCGCGCGCTCGCTGCGCGGACAGACAACTACAAGAGCGCTCTGCTCGAATATGCCCAAGCTCAAGGCTGGGAGCAGCCGACGTACGCCGTCACACTGGCCGAAGGCGAGCCGCACGAACGGACGTTCACGATCGAAGCTCTGGTCAACGGACGCGCGATGGGGGTCGGCACGGCGTCGACGAAGAAGGCCGCCGAGCAGATCGCCGCCGAGCAAGCGCTGGAGAAACTGGAGCGATGAAGGCTGCCACTCACTCCGCGCGGACGTAGCGCAGCGCGCTACCGGGCCTCCATGTCCGAGCAGGTCGCGCGAATCGGCTAGTCCCGCAGCGCCGACTGCGCACCACATACCGACGATCAACATCCTCAGTCCGTCGACGCCGATGGGAAGCGTCCTGTCGTAGCCGCTGGATGTGTCGTGCGTCACGATTTGTGTCGCTCGTCTGCAACTCATGGCGCCTTCGACACGCAAAGGGCAGGATGCCGCTATCCTCCGGCACCGACTCTCCTCTGCCTGATGCGCCTTGTTCTCGCCCTTCTGCTCGTTCTCGTTTCCGTCTCGTCGGCCTACGCCCAATCGTCGGTGGTGGCCGCTGCGGTAGCCGATGGCGCACTGCGGCTTGACGGCGTGCCGGATGAAGCCGAGTGGCAGCGGGCGCAACCGATCGGCGCGTTCCGGCAGCAGCGCCCCGTCGAAGGCGCTCTGGCGGGTGGGACGACGGACGTGCGGTTCCTCTACACCGACGATGCCTTGTGGATCGGCGCTCGGATGACGGCGCCCGACGGTGAGGGGGTCCGAGCTTCGCTCTCGCGCCGCGACCAGACGGCCGACGCCGAGCATCTGGTCGTCTGGCTCGACACCTACCGCGACGGACGTACGGCGTTTGCTTTCGCCGCGACAGCCGCAGGCGTGCGCGTCGACTGGATCGTGCAGAACGACGACCAGGGGGAGCGCGACAGTTCCTACGACCCGGTCTGGCAGGCTCGCAGCAGAACGACCGATACCGGCTGGACGACCGAGTGGCGTATCCCGTTTTCGCAACTCCGGTTTTTGGCCGGCGACGAGCAGACGTGGGGGATCAACGTGGGGCGCATCGTCCCTGCGCGGAACGAGGAGGCGTTCTGGCAACTCGTACCGCTCGATGACGACGTGTGGGTGAGCCGCTTCGGTGCGCTCGAAGGCATCCGAGGGGTCCGTCCGTCGCGGCGCATTGAGGCGACGCCCTACGTGGCGACGGGCGCCGACGTACTGGGCGAGGTGGACGAGGCCGATCCGTTCGCGAGCCAAGCCAACGTGACTCCGCGCGTCGGTGGCGACATCAAGGCGGGTATCGGACCGAGCCTGACGCTGACGGCGACGATTAACCCAGACTTCGGCCAGGTCGAAGCCGATCCCGCCACGGTCAACCTCTCGGCGTTCGAGGAGTTTTTCGACGAGCGGCGTCCGTTCTTCGTCGAGGATCGCGACCTACTCGAAACGGCGGGACCGGGCTACTTCAACTCGCGCCGCATCGGGGCTGCCCCGCACGGACGAGCAGACGGCGACTACGTCGACACGCCTGATGAGACGACGATCCTCGCCGCCACCAAACTGACGGGCCGACTGCGCAGCGGCTTGTCCATCGGCGCGCTCGCTGCCGTCACTCAGGCCGAATACGCCCGCACCGTTTCGGTGAGCGACGACGGTTCGTTCGGTCCCGAGCAGCGCGTCCGCGTCGAACCGGCGACCGCCTCGGCTGTCGCCCGCGTGCAGCAGGAAATCGACGGGCGCGCCCGCCCGTTCGGGCTGGACCTGGCGTCTGGATCGACGATCGGTGCCACGCTGACGGGCATTCGGCGCGATCAGGCTCGCGGCTCCGACCTGGCGGCGCTGCTTCCTCGGCAGGCCATCGTCGGCGGCGTCGACTGGGACTTGCGGTTCTCGGACGGCACGTATCGGCTGCGCGGATTTGCAGGCTACTCCCACGTCACGGGCGACTCCTCGGCGATCCTGCGACAGCAACTCTCGTCACGCCGCTTCTTTCAGCGTCCCGACGCTGACCACGTAGAGCTCGACGCTAGGCGCACCTCGCTGGAGGGCTTCACGAGCGGCGTCAACCTGTCTAAACGCAGCGGGCGGCGATGGCTGTGGAATCTCAACGCCTCGGTTGAATCGCCCGAGTACGAGATCAATGACCTGGGGCGGCTGGGCAGCACGGACGAAGTCAACGTCAACGGCAACGTGACCTACCGCGACAACGAAGTTGAGGGCAGCGCGTCGCAGTGGCTGCGGTCGTACGGTGTTACCGGCGGCGCATTTTCGGGCTGGACGACCGGTGGTGAGCACACGGTCGCTGAGGTGTTCGTCAACACAAGCGCGCAACTCGCAAACTTCTGGCGCTTCAGAACGCACAACCACGTCCGTCCGCGCGCTGTCAGCCCGACGGCCACGCGCGGGGGCCCGGTCGTTCAGACACCCATCGACTGGGATGCCCATTTCGAGATGGAGGGCAATCCCGCACGCAAGTTGACCTGGGAAATCGGCGGCTATCACCGAGGCGACGAGTTAGGCAGCCGGCAGTACACCGCGGGCTTCTCACTCGAATGGCGCGCGTCGCCGTGGCTCGAACTCTCCATCGAGCCGGGCTACGAATACAACAAGCAGGCACG
>CAXBBB010000166.1:0-5895 GCA_963973615.1 uncultured Rhodothermales bacterium
CGAATCGCCGCGGATGAGCCAGCCCCTGCGCGTCCAGCATAAACGCATCGGGGCGAACAGTCAACCGCTCCAATGCAGGCAGCAGCGCAGGCATCTCGCGGAAAGACAACAGCCCCGGCACGTACGGAAACGCAACCGGCATCCGAAGCGCTGCCTGATCGATGACCTGCCCCGACTGCACATCGACGACCACGATAGCAGGCTGAGCCACATCGCCCCGAATGCTCACGTCGATTCCGGCAACGGTGCGTGGCGGCGCAGAGAGCGGTGCTTGGCGGACCATCGGCGCCAACTCGCGCTGGATGGCGATGGCTTCGCGCGGCGATAGGTCCCACGCGTGTTCTTGTCGGAGCGGCCAGTTCAAGGGAGTCTCCGCGTGACAGCGTCAGCAGATCGAACTTCGTCTGCGGGCGAGGTAGCAGCATACCCGATCATCAGTAGACCCGCGACATACTCACGCGCCGGGTCGATGCCGAGTAGATCGAGCGCCTGACCGTCCCGTGTGATGCCGCCCGTCGACCACTTGACACCGACACCTGCGCTGTGCAGGTAGAGCGAGAGATTCTGAATCGCCGCGCTGACGGCGCCGTAGTCCTCGCGCTCGCGCATCGCATCGTCCGAACGAAGAGACGTAACGACGATCATCGCCGGAATGCGGCTCCAGGCAGCCTGCTTGTTTGCCGCTGCCTCCTCACCTTTCCCCGACCTGACCATCTCGGTATTGCGAGCTACGAGTGCAACGCGCGATTCAGGGCCGAGCACGTAAAAGCGCCACGGGCGGGTCCGCCGATGGTTGGGCGCCTGGACAGCCGCCTCGAGCGCAGCATCGATCAGGTCAGAGTCGACCGGCCGCTCGTCGAACAGGTGGATCGTGCGGCGGCTGCGGATGAGAGCGAGCGTATCGTCAGGCGAGAGATCAGGCATAAAAAAAGGGCGCGTCCAAAGTCAAGCTCTGAACGCGCCCACGCGGGATTGGATCGTTTCCCCCCCACCAATCCACGCAAGGGTGGCCGCTCGCGATGAGCGACAAAGTGTTGTTAACCGGGTATCAAGTCGACGATCAAGACGATCGTGCCGACGGCGAGTCCGGGATAGGATGGCATTCCGGATGCGGTCGCCATACTCACGCCAACGGTCGCCGCCATACCCATTTGCAGCGCTGCCGCCTGGACGATATCGACCATCTGCCGCCGTGAGGGTTTGCTCAGAAAGGCCTGAGCGACGCTAGCCCGAATGTGCCGCTCGACGTGCGGGTGGGCGCTTGAAATGAAGTGGAGAGTTGGAGAGAGGAGGTGGACTTCGGCAGGAGCCATCGCGTCCGAGTCAGTAGCCCACGGCGATCCGACCTGGGCCGAACTATTAGGGGAAGGCTGAGCCGAAACGAAGTGGCGGTATTTCATGAGAGCGAGACTGCGTTGCTGTACCCCACCTATCGGCGGCTCGCTTTCCGGCCTTAACCTCTCTGAATCAAAAAATGCGTCGTTACCGAAAGCGAACGATTGCCCCCCTCTCTCGTGAAGAGACGACGGACCAGCCAAAACAAGTTGAAGCGACGCGACTGATTCCGTATTATTGGCGTCCCGCACACACCGGGTCTATAGCTCAGTTGGTTAGAGCGCTTCGTTGACATCGAAGAGGTCAGCAGTTCGAATCTGTTTAGACCCACTTGACAACCCTCGCAAGTCTTTGATTTGCGAGGGTTGTTGCGTTTGCGCACACCGCCACGAGGCTCCGCCCTCGATTGGGGCAGCAGCACAGGCGGCAGGTTGGACCGGGACGAGAAGGTGTGCTTTCTTTCACCCCTCTCTCAACGCTCAAGATTGCACCACCATGTACTTCCTGATCTACGCAAGTACCGCCCGACCGCATCTCGATGAGGCGGAACTCAACCGGCTCGTCTCCAGAAGCGAGCAATTCAATGCCTCCGTCGGCATCACCGGCCTATTAATGCGCGACGGTGATCGCCTCACTCAACTGGTTGAAGGTCCCGAGGGCGCGGTCCGTGACCTCGCCGACCGCATCAGCAAGGATACTCGGCATTCGGGATATACGGTCCTAATCGAAGGGCCAACTGCAGAAGCAGCCTTCCCGCACTGGTCGTTGCAGCTAGCTTCGACGGATCGGCTGGCTCGACTGGAGTCAAAAGACGATCCGATTCGTGTCTATTTGAAGGCCGTTCGCTCTCGCATGTCGAATCATCGGCACAGAAGAGCAATTGAGCACCTGCTCGAATTTGAGTCTCCCCCTGCCCCCATTGGTTGAGTACGACGCGCGTGCTGCGAGTCCAACTGCTTGGCCGAGACTCAGGAGGAAGTTGACTTCTCCTAATGCGACCTAAACCTGAGCGCATCTTCCTGGTTTAGGCAGCATGGCCCGACGCTTCGTCCTCACCCCTCCCGCAGATGCGCCCAAGCACGCGCTGACCATCGACTACGCGGGCGTTCTCAACCCGCAGCAACTCGCCGCCGCGACGCACGCCGGAGGCCCGGTGCTGGTGATCGCAGGGGCCGGGACAGGCAAGACGCGGACGCTGGTGCATCGAGTCGCCTACTTGGTCGAGACGGGAACGCGTCCCGAGGAGATCGTGCTGCTGACGTTCACGCGCCGCAGCGCCCACGAGATGCTGACGCGCGCCAGCGGCCTGCTCGACAATCGCTGTGCACGCGTTCAGGGAGGCACCTTCCACGCGTTCTGCTCGGCGATCCTACGCAAGCACGCGCCGCGCATCGGCTACCAGCGCAACTTCACGATCATGGACGCTGTCGATACCGCCGACGTGATCGACGTACTCCGCGTTCGGCATGGGCTGCACCAGTCGGCCAAGCGCTTTCCTCGCAAGCGGACGCTCCAGAACCTGTTCTCGGCAGCGCGCAATCGGGGCGTGTCGACGCGCGAGATCGTCGAGGATCGCTACCCGCAGTTTGCCGAGCACCAGGATACCATCGACCTGCTATTCAGCGAGTTCGCGACGTACAAGCGGACGCATGGGTTGATGGACTACGACGACCTGCTGCTGCTGACGGTCGACCTGTTCGAAGCCCACCCAGAAGCAGCGCGCGAAGTCGCTGGGCGGATGCGGCACGTACTCGTCGACGAGTATCAGGACACCAACCCCGCGCAGGCGCGACTCGTCGAGCACTTTGCGCGCGTGCACGGCAACGTGATGGCCGTCGGTGACGACGCGCAGAGTATTTACCGCTTTAGGGGCGCCGACCACCGCAACATCTTTGCGTTTCCCGAGCGGTTCGACGGATGCGCGGTTCTCAAACTCGAAGAGAACTACCGCTCGACCCAGCCGATTCTCGACCTCGCGAACCTGATCCTCGACCGGGCGCACCACCACTTCGACAAGCGGCTGTTCACCCATCGCCCAGGCGGCGAGTTGCCCGCCATCGTCCCTGCACCCGACGAGCGCACCGAGAGTCGGTTCGTGACGCAGGCCATTTTGCAGCTGCGCGAGGAGGGCGTCCCGCTCAGCCGGATGGCGGTCTTGTTTCGGAGCGCACGCAACTCGTTCGACCTGGAAGTCGCGCTCGGGCGAGCGGGCATTCCCTACGTCAAGTACGGCGGACTCAAACTCGCCGAAGCTGCCCACGTCAAAGACGTCTTGTCGCTGCTCAAGATCGCCGAGAACCGGCAAGACGTGCCCGCGTGGATGCGGATTCTGCAGCTGATTCCCGGCATCGGCCCCAAGACGGCGCATGCGATCGTCGAGTGGGTGACCCGCGAGGAGAGCGAGCCGTTCACGATGCCCGACGGCGGCCGCTTTCGCCGATTTGCCTCGGATCTGGAAGCGTTGTTTACCCTGCAACGCAGCATCACGCAGACCGACGCGCCGCCCCTCGACGAGCAAGTGGAAGCCGTACTGACGTTCTACGATCCACTCCTCAAAGCCAAGTACTACGAGGACTACCCCAAGCGGCAGGAGGATTTGGAGCACTTCTCGGGCCTTACCAAAACCGCCAAGAGCCGCCGCGACTTCTTGGAAGCACTCGCGCTCGACCCCATCGAAATCACAGCGCTGAACGTCGAGGCGACCGATGAGGACGAGAAGCCGCTCGTGCTCTCGACGATCCACTCGGCCAAGGGGCTGGAGTTCAAAGCCGTCTTCCTGATCCACGCGCTCGACGGCGTCCTGCCTTCAGGCTTCTCGCTCGACGACACCGACGATCTGGACGAAGAGTTGCGCCTGTTGTACGTCGCCGTGACGCGAGCCGAAGACGAACTGTTTGTCAGCTACCCGATGCTGCGTTACGGCCGATACGCGGGCGAGTACCTGACCAAACGCAGCCGCTTCCTCGACGACATCGAAACGTCGACGCTCGAACCCGTCGAGTTGGTCGAGCAAGGCATGACAGCGCTGCCACCAGCGCCCAAGGACCGGCTCAAACCCAAGCCGCGTGACGAAGGCATCCGCGACCTGAAGCGTCCGGCCTTCATCGGATCAGGAACGCTGGCCCCGCCGCCGCCGCGTACGTCGACCAAGTCGCGCAAGCTGATCGTCGCGCCCAAACCGCCTCCTGCTCCCGTCGCCAAAGAAGTCCGCGACGACGATTCGGTCGCTGATCTTCCGTTTTAGCCCACGATGCGAAAACTCGCCCACCTCGAAATTCCACGTCCGTCGGCTGGAGCCGTCGCGGACCTGCCGCGCGTGCCGATCCGCGTCATCACAGACGACGTGCGGAGCGCGCACAACGTCGGGGCGATTCTACGCACGTCGGACGCGTTTCGCCTGGAGCGCGTCGTCCTGTGCGGCATCTCGCCCAGCGCCGATCAGCGAGCGGTGCGCAAAACGTCGCTCGGAGCCGAAGAGACTGTTCCGTGGGAGCAGGGAATGTCCGTGCTGGAAGCTGTCGAAACGGCTCGGGCCGAGGGTTACAAGGTCGCCGCGCTCGAACTGACGGACACGCCGACGCTGATCCATCAAGCCCCCGCATCGGCCTTTCCGCTGGCGCTCGTGGTAGGCAACGAAGTCGACGGAGTCTCGGACGAGGTCATCGCCGCCTGCGACCTAGCGCTCGAAATCCCGCAGTGGGGCGCCAAACAATCGCTCAACGTGTCGGTTGCCTTCGGCATCGCCGCCCACGCGTTGACCCGAAGCTTTCTCGACCACCATCCCGATTTTCTGTGAGCAGTCCACCTCTCCCGCCTCCCGCCTCCCGCGACACCCGCGATGGCGTCGAGATCGATCCTGATATCTGGATGCCCCACTTCGTCGCTCACTCCGACCGCGTTGCCCTCGCGGTTTCGATGCGAACGCCCGATCTGATCGGCTTCCACCCGCCGACCAGCATGAGCGATGGCGTGGCGCACCATCTATTGCTGGAGAAAAACGACTATGCCGATGCGTTGTCTCCGACTGACGAGCAGCCCGTCTATGCCGGACTAGTCGACCCACTGCTCGATACGGGCGATGTGGCAGCGCGTCTGGATGAGCAGAAGCCTGACGCAGCCGCACACGCCGTGCACGAATGGGGCGGGACGATAGTCGAGGAATTGACGTACCTGGCGCTCGGAGCTTCCGCACAGAGAGACGTACGTCGCGTCAGTTTGTCCGTCGATCAGCGGCTGATGGTGTCGGTCGCCAAAGTGATGGCAGCGCGCATTCTACTGGCGAACGTCGCGTGCAAAGCGCCATTGGTCGCGATAACGTCGGGCTACCGGCAGACGGCATACGCCGCTCACAACAACCGGACGCGCGCGACGATCGCAGCGGCAGCCGCATTTCTGGGTGGCGCCGACCTGATCGCCGTCCGTCCGCACACGTGGGCGACGGGACGAATGTCCCCTAGCGACGTGCGCGATGCGCTCAACGTAGGCCGCGTGCTACGCGACGAAGCTACTCTGGGAAGCCTGAAAACGCCTGCCAGGGGAAGCGGGTGGACCGAGGCTGCC
>CAXBBB010000167.1:0-5849 GCA_963973615.1 uncultured Rhodothermales bacterium
CCCGCCCGCCGTCATCCGCAACGAACGCCGCGACGCCTACTTCGGCGCCCTCGCCCAAGCCGATGGTGGAGACAGTGAGCCATTCGCGTTATTCGTCGCCGAGGAATTGGAAACGACAATGCAGTTATACCTGAGCGCTCTGAAAGGAGAGCCGGACCCAGACGCGTTCAGTCGGCGGGTGGCCTTACTCAAAAAGCGGGTTGCCCACGCTGTTGGAAGAGGCCTTTTCGATCAAGAGAAGAAAGACATACTAACTGAAGTCTGCGTGATTCCTCTGGTGGAAGAGATGGCAAAAAGAACTGCGGCGGTCGGTCAATTCTTCCATGAGGTTGACTGGACTGCTAGTGTCCGCATCGAAAGCAAATGGGTTTCCGCCACACTTGAGTCAATGCTAGATCGTGATTGGACTGGTTTTGCATTTGAAGCGGAGTGGAATCAATTACGTCCAAGACCCGATGTCCAAGCCGAAGTCACCTTGATATTTGATCTACTCCCTGGAAGCCTCTCGATCTATGCCGAGTCAACAGAGAATGAGCCAATCACACTATACGCTGACTCCATTCCAACACTGCTCGATCTGATTCCCTTCCTTGACGACGTATTTGAGCCTGTGCTTGAGATAGTAGAACGATACGCTTCTTTACCAGAAAGAAGCTGATTTCCTATAACTCAGGCCTTCGTCCGCTCCTCCTTGATCTGCGCTTCCAGTGCGTCGATCTGGTCGCGCAGGTCGGCGGCGCGCTCGAACTCTAGGCTTTCGGCGGCTTCCTCCATCTCGCGCGTCATCCACGATCAAGTGGCAGCATCGATGATGGCTTGAACCTGATCTCGGTAGCGAGGAACGTGATCCACGATGGTGCTCCAGAGTAGCGCGTAGTCGAGATCATCGTACCCGTGAATGGTTCGGTTGCGCAAACGGGCTGCGTCTCGCCACTCGACATCGGGATACGTCTCCCGCATTTCCGTAGAGATGCGGGTTGTTGCCTCTCCGAGAATCAACAACTGATGAAGCAGCGCAGACTGTCCGAGAGTGTCGTCGGTCAAGAACTCGTCACGCCCGGTCTCTTCAGCGAACCGAGCGATCAACTCGGCAGCGCGCACAATGTCGTAGAGCGAAGCGAGATCGCGATCGTTCATGCGTTCGAAACGAGCAATCGCGCCGTTTCCAGGATTCGCTTAGGTCGGATGGGATTGCGGCTCCGCAGCAGGCCCGAACGAAGCACGAGATCTACCGGACGCTCAAAAATCTCGACCAGTTCGTCCTCCATGTCGAATAGGTCCGACATGGAATACCGCTGCTTAACAGTTGGGGGAATGGTGATAAGCACGTCGGCGTCGCTGTTGGGGCGGGCATCGCCGCGTTCGAGCGAGCCGAAGAGCGATAGGTCAGCGATCTGCCACTTGCGGCAGAACACCTCGAGCGCGCGTTGCTGCTCGTCGGTCGGCTGGAAGGGGATCGAATCGGACATGGAGGGATCTACGCTCGCCCTGAATGCGGGTTGCTACGCCTTCGCCCGCTCCTCCTTGATCTGCGCCTCGAGCGCGTCGATCTGGTCGCGCAGGTCGGCGGCACGCTCGAACTCCAATGACTCGGCGGCTTCTTCCATCTCGCGCGTCATCTGGACGATAAGGTCGCCTTTCTGATCGGGCGTGAGGTACTTGACGAGCGGGTCGGCGGCGATGGCGTACTGGCTCTTGTTCTGGTACTCGGCCTGTCCCTGGCGCTGCGGCGTCGACTCGTCGCGGTACTTCTCGTCGGCGACAGCGGTGCCCTTCATGATGGCGTCGCGGCTCTTCTTGACGGTCGTTGGGATGATACCGTGCTTCTCGTTGTAGGCGAGTTGGAGTTCGCGACGACGCTCGGTTTCGTCCATCATGCGCTGCATCGAACCGGTGATACGGTCGGCGTACATGACGACTTTGCTGTTCGTGTTGCGCGCCGCGCGCCCGGCTGTTTGGATGAGCGAGCGGTCGCTTCGGAGGAAGCCCTCCTTGTCGGCGTCGAGGATGGCGACGAAGCTGACTTCGGGCAGGTCCAGCCCCTCGCGCAGCAGGTTGACGCCGATCAGCACGTCGAACACGCCCAGCCGCAGGTCGCGCAGGATATCGACGCGTTCCAGAGCGTCGATGTCCGAGTGGAGATAGCGAACGGCGATACCGAAGCTGTCGAGGTATTCGGCCAGATCCTCGGCCATGCGTTTGGTCAGCGTCGTGACGAGCGTGCGTTCCTTGCGCGCGACGACAATGCGGATCTCGTCCAGCAGATCGTCGATCTGGCCTTCGATGGGTCGAATCTCGACGACGGGGTCCGGGATGCCAGTCGGGCGGATGACCTGTTCGACGAAGACACCATCGCTCTTTTCCAACTCATAGTCGCCGGGTGTCGCGCTGACGAAGATCACCTGGTTGTGCTTGGCCTCGTACTCCTCGAAGGTCATCGGCCGGTTGTCGAGGGCGGACGGCAGACGGAAGCCGTGCTCGACCAGGCTGAGTTTGCGCGCCCGGTCGCCGTTGTACATCGCCCGCACCTGAGGGATGGTGACGTGACTCTCGTCGATGAGCAGCAAATAGTCGTCGGGGAAGTAATCGAACAGGCAGTACGGGCGCTGGCCGGGTTTTTGGCCGGTCATGTGGCGGCTGTAGTTCTCGATGCCCGCACAGTAGCCGACCTCCTTCATCATTTCGAGGTCGAACATCGTCCGCTGCTCCAGCCGCGCCGCTTCGAGGACTTTGCCTTCGTCGCGCAGGATCGCCAGACGCCACTTCAACTCCTCGCGGATGGTGTGCATCGCCTGTTCCATCTTGCCCTTGGGCGTCACGAAAATGCGCGCCGGATAGATGGTGAGCAGTTGCTCCTCCTTGATGTCTTTGTCCGTCAGCGGATCGAAGATGGTCAGCCGCTCGATCTCGTCGCCCCACATCGAGACGCGATAGGCGATGTCTTCCAGGTAGGCCGGAAAGATCTCGACCACATCGCCCCGGACGCGGAAGTTACCGGGGGCAAACTCGATGTCGTTGCGGCTATAAAAGATGTTCACCAGTCCGCGCAGCATCTCGTCGCGCTCGATCCGCCGTCCGGCGCGCAGTTGGACGATCTGACTCTTGTATTCGTCGGGCGACCCCAAGCCGTAGATGCACGAGACGGATGCGACGACGATCACATCGCGCCTGCCCGAGACGAGCGCTGACGTAGCGCGCAGCCTCAGCCGGTCGATCTTCTCGTTGATCGCCATGTCCTTCTCGATGTAGGTATCCGAGTGAACGATGTAGGCTTCGGGCTGATAGTAGTCGTAGTACGAGATGAAGAACTCGACGGCGTTGTCGGGAAAAAAGCTCTTTAGCTCGGCGTAGAGCTGCGCTGCCAGCGTCTTGTTGTGCGACATCACCAGCGTCGGCCGCTGCACCTGCTGCACGACGTTACTGGCGGTGAACGTGTTATGCACAAACAGCCCTCCCTCACCTGCCAGAAAGGTCTCGGGACCCGGTACGGTGAAGTCGTAGACGTACGGATGAGGATAATCGATTCGCTCCAGCGAGGCGACGCCGGCCCATCGCACGGACGCCAGCGCAGCGAGGCTTTCGAGGCGTTCGTCGTCGGGAAGAATACGCCGCAGCGCATCACACATTCGGCGTAGTGTCTTGCGTGATGGTCGGCGTGTGTGCGTTTCATAGGACTGTACTGCCGAACGTGTCACGCCGGCCAGGACGCCCAACTCACGCGCGTAAAGCCCCGCAGCTTCTCGAAGCGTTCGTAGTAACGTCCCGTCGATTGTGACGAGATCGACGTTGGAGTTGCCGTCTCGTCCACATTCCCGTTCGAGCCGCTGCTGTTTGTGTTCGACGGTGAAGCCGACGAGATCGCGAAAGCGTCGGAGGTCGTTTTGTCCCGACAGCGTGATCTGCTGATAGACACCTCCTGCGTGGTTGCTGTTGGTGGCGCGTTTCCGGCGCGGTTTGCGTCGCCCCCAGATGCCTAGGCGCAACAGCGCGTATTGGAGGTCCGATGCGAGACGCTCGCTTGCTGTCGTAGCAGTCACTTCGCTCGCACGCCCTACCGTTCCGTCACCGTCGAAATAGGCCGAGAGCAGAGCGCCCAACTGCTCGTCGGAGAGGTCTGCCCAGAAGGGAGGCAGATGCTTACCCGCCGATCCACTACCGCACCACGAACGGAGCAGTTGGGTGAGCGAGGTCGAACCAACCTGAATGTCGGAGTTGGGACGCACCGAATACGTCAACTTCAACGCATCGAGCGTGGTGAACAACTCGGCGCGAACATTCTCGTCGTGATTCGAGAAGAGGACGTAGCGTTGGCTCGCGTGCCCTTCCGCTACGTACAGACCCAGCAGTCTCAGAAAGGAATATGTCAATGGAAGTCGAGCTGGTAGGCTGTTCCTCCCATTTCCCACACGCACCCTAGCGGCTCCACCATTCCACGTGCCACTCAACTGATCAGTATCGGCGAGTACCCGCTTGAGCGTAGCGCGTTTTAGCGATCCACTACCGGCGCGCGCCGACCACATGGCTCCGCTCACGTGTGCTACGCCTGCTGCGCGCAGAGGTCGAGAGAGCGCCCGCGTGCCCTGTGACTGAGCAAACGCGGCAAGTTGCTGTGGTGCTTCAACACGCCAACCACGTCCCGGCGCACAGTCAATCAAGTCGAGGTGAGGGACGGATCGCCCTGGAGCCAGCCGCTCGGGAAGCGGTAAGCTGTCGGTGGCGCGCAGGTCAGCCGTCTCGATGAGGTGCGGGCTTCCGTCGCGGAGCACCCACAGGTTGTGGTTTCCGGTCAGCACCACTTTTCTTCCGCACGTAGTCGTGAGGCGGTACATGTCGTCGGGAGCCGCGTGCCGTGTGAAAGCAGACACGTCGGCCAGCCGCACGCTCCCGTCGCGCGGGTCGTAGGCTTGCGTCTGGTACGTGCCCGATGCTAGTCGCAACACTTCGTGATCGCCTTCGCGTGCCACTCGGTCGGCCTGTTCCTCAAAAGCGCTGTCGAGGAATGGCCCAATAGCCGTCACGTGCGTACGTACGGTGCCAGCACCCTTCTCCTGCACGAACACCGGGTCGTTGAACCCGATGCTCTTGCCCGTGCCCGTCGCCCCCAGCAAAGTCTGGTATTTGTCCTTGCGCTTCAAGCCGTCGACGAGTTCGCGGATAGCGCGGGGCTGATCGCCGGTGGGCTTGAAATCGGCCTGGATCTGAAACTGTTCGCTCATGGTCGGTCGTCGTCGGTTGGGCAAGCGGGGCAGCATAGGCTACGCGGGTGACGACGGTATGTCGCGGCCCTTCGGCAGACCGGACGTATCGTTTGGGTGAACCCGCGCGCGACATCGTCCGTGCAATGCACAAATCCGTCGTCTGCTATGCCGCCTCTTCAAGCCGATCAGCTGTCCGTCTCGGCGCTGCGTCCGATCACCGTCGACGAGTACCATGCGATGGGCCGCGCAGGGGTCTTTCGCCCTGACGAACGCGTCGAACTGCTCGACGGTCACCTCTTGCCTATATCCCCCGTCGCCGGTCCTCACTTCGTCGTTACCAATCGCATCGAGCGCCACTTCGCCCGGCACGTCTATCGGGCGTCCGGCGATCTGGCTCAGGTGAGCGTGCAGGCACCTATCCGACTCGACGACCGCTCCGAACCCAAGCCGGACGTGACGCTGCTGCGCCCGGATTACGACGACGAAATCACTGTCGCCAGTGCGAGCGACGTGTTGCTGCTCGTGGAAGTGTCGGCGTCGACGCTGGATTTCGACCGTGACGTGAAGCGCCCGCGCTACGCCGCGGCGGGCATTGGCGAGGTGTGGATCGTTTTGGTCGACGGGGTGTGAGTCGAGGCGGCACACGCACCC
>CAXBBB010000168.1:0-5843 GCA_963973615.1 uncultured Rhodothermales bacterium
CAAGCAGAGACGCCGAAAGCGTCGTCTCTGCCCCCTGATCAACCGTGAACGTACCTGCCCCGTCCGTAAGCGAGAGAGAGCCGAAGCCAGCAGGATCGGCCGTATAGGCCGACGGTGGCGCGGAGAGTCCGCCCCATCCGTAGATGCCCAGAAGGTTTGCGACGGCATCGTGCACCGACGCGCCCGGATCGGCTGTCGAGAGCCGGAGCGTGCGCCCGTAGAGCATCCCCACCTCTGCCTCTTCGTCCGGGGAAAGCTCCGGCGTGACGGCCTGGTAGTAGAGCAGGGGCGCCGAATCGCCCTCCAGCATCGCCCGGACGAGCACGCCCGACGCGCGCCACGCCTCGACCTGATCTATCGTCGCGTCGTCGTAAAGGACTACCGAAAGGTCGTAACCGAGCGCAACCACGTCGATGCCGCCCAGCCGCTCAAAGCGGTCCGTCGGCGCCGAGTACGTGGCAAAGCGAAATAGATCGGTACCGATAATCAGGTCGTCGCTACCGATGAGGTGGAGCCTGCGGGGTGTGCGTGCGTGTTTCATGGTATCTCGAATGCGTCGACCTTGCGTGTGATGCCGAGCCGAAGGTCCCACGTGCCCCGCGAAACGCGGTACCGCTTCGGCGTGTCGCCCAGCGTGTCTGTCGTCACCAGCACGCGCGCCGGATCGACCAGGCCCGCCATGTCAGCACGACGGAGTCGTCGTCGGTCCGTGCCGAGCCAGCCGAACAGCGTCCGGGCCAGCGCTGTCTCGAACTCTTCCAACCCGGTACCGTCGCCCGTATCGACGCGCCCGGCAAGCGTCGATGTGTTCGGGTCGTCAAACTGATAGATCGCCCGGTCGCCATCGTACTGCGGCGTCCACACCATCGAATCCTCGAACGGGTCGACGAAGCTAACGTCCGTTCCTGCCGACGCCGACGCGCCCGCGTACCCGGCTTCCTCTTCAGCGGTCACGATAACCTGTCCCTGTCGTTCCTCCTCCCGCTCGCCTGACACGTAGAGGTCAAGCGCCTGAGGCGCGATCACGGTTGCACCTGACGTATCGGCGTCGTAGCCTGAATAGACGGCCCCGCTCGCCCCACTGAGCACGTACTGCACGACGATCCTCTCGTACGTGAATGAGTAGAGCGCCGATGCCCAGAACGCGCGGAGCAGGGTGTTGAGGGCGTCACCTACGGTCGCGCTACCCGCCAGCAGCACCGAAGCCTTAACGCGCACCCGGTCGAACCAGGACACGTTCGGCCCGTCCACATCCTCGCTGTCGGTCCATTCGGGCGCCCACGGATGGGAGAACAGGTATGGGGCGCTGTCGATCACGGCGAGCGCGTAGGTGAGTCCGACCTGAACGAGTGCCTTGGGGGTCGACACCGTCCCGGTCGTCCATTGCCGAGCGGCCCGCCGTGCCACGCCGTCGGTGAACGTGACCGTGTACGCCTGAACGCCCGACGCCGCTGCGGGCCGCTTCTGGCGGGCCACGTCAGGCACGCCGACAATCATCCGCTTTCCCCCCACCGTGATCCGCAATCTGATCTTCGACGGGTCGCCGGTTTCAAGAAGGGCGCGGAGCGGAGAGCCGTCATCGATAAAACGAGCGTCGGTCCACATCGAAAACAACCCGCGCCCGTACTCGTCACGTGTTGACCATTCCACGTCGATCTGCCGAGCGATAGGGAGCGGCAGCACCGACACGGGGGCGCTCGCCTGGTCTTGTAGCAAGTCGACGACGACCGGCAGCGTGCCGAGAGCCGTCGTCCCCGATGCAGTATAGGTGACGTGCCAGCTCATCCGCGCACCTCGTTTCGGTCGAGTGTCCGTTGCCTGCGCTGGTTGGCCGAGTGGATCGCCCCGTCGTCGATCAGTACGTTCACCTGCGTCTTCATCTTGCCCAGTTCCCGGCGCGTGAGTCGCTGCTCGTCCAGTATCGCACTGAGCAGCGCACCGGATTCCGAGCCGGCAAGACCGGACGGCGCCGACCTGTCGGCTACCCCGGCACGCGGCAGCCGGACGCCGGGATAGCGGTTGAGCGTGTCGATCAGGTCGGGGTTGGCCTGCGCCGACGCGCGCGTGACTACGGCCTCGCCAGGCGTGAGGTAGGCTAGCACGCTGTCTCTGTCCGGCCCTCCGCCGGGCACGAAGCCGCCCCCGTTGAGTGCAGGCAGCGGCTGCCTTCTGACGACGAGAGCTTGGGCTACTCCTAGTGCCGCTGCCGCAGCCATCTTGAACGGATTGCCAAAGGCTTCGACGACGTTCTTAGCCGTCTCGAAGGCGATCTGTACGAGGGCAAGTCGCTTCTCGCGTTCGGCCTGCTCTCGCGTCGCCTTCTTGCGCTGCATCTCGAACCGCGCTTCGGCCTGCTCGCGCTGGGCGACGAGCGCTCGCTTTTGCGCCTCGAGTTCGGCGCGGCGCTCCTCGCTGATCTCGTCGGCGGCAAGCTGCTCGTCGATGCGCGCGATGCGCACGTCGAAGCGTTTGAGTTCGGCGGCTTCCACCTCCTCGATCTGCTGCATCTTCGCTTCGTGCGCGGCGCGGCTATACTCGCCGATGACGCTCATCGCCTGCTGCACAGACGGCCCCCACGACGCCATCGCCTGCTCGAACTGATGCTTCCATTCGGGCAGCACGTCTTTGAGCGGGTCGCCGAAGTCGATGGTGCCCATCGGCAGTTCGGGCAGTTCGATCGCGCCGTCCGGCATCTCGAAATCGAGCGGGATCTCGCCGATCTCGACGCCTGCAGCTTCGGCAGCTTGGCGCTCGACGATGGAGTCGATGAGCTTCTCCCGTAGGTCGATCTGGTCTTGGAGTGCGCGCTCCTGCTGCCTGAGCGACGCTACGACTTCCGGGCTGGCAGCGTTGAGGTCGCGCAGTTCAGCCGTTAGCTTGCTGACCTGTTCGCGCGCCTGAGCGAGCAGGCCTTTCACCTTGTCGGCCGACTTGCCCAGGTTGTCGAGCGAAGTCGCGTTGTCGTCGGTCTGCGTTTCCAAGTCCGCGCCCGCACCGGTCGTCTCTTCCATCTCGGTCGTCAAGTCGGATGCCGATTCACCTGTGTCGTCCATGCTCGCCTCAACCTTTTTGAGGTTCTCAGACATATCGTCGAGTAGCCCCGACACGCCACCGTCCATACCAAGCATTCCAGCAAGCGTGTCCAGCCAACCGAACGAGCGCACTACACCGGCTGCAAACTGCAAAAAAGAGGCGAGCGCTCCCACGATGTTCTTGCGGAACGTCCAGATCAGCCCGACAACCGTGATAAGCACGGCCGCGATAGCTCCGAATGGGTTCGACTTAACAGCGGCAGAGAACAGCTTGGTCGATATGGTTGCTACTCGCGACGCGTTGGTATAGAGCCACATCGAAGCAGTCCACACCTTGTTCGCGACCGTTGAAACGACTACTCCCGCGTGCCACGCGATGACCGCTGCGGTGAGCAAGCCTGTCACCTTCGCCGTCGTCGTAATCGTATCTCGGTTGTCCGTGAGGAAGCCGTACACGGTTTCCGCAGAATCAGCAGCGAAGAGTAGCGCCGCGCCCAGCTTCGCGCTCGCCTCGCGGACGGCGTCGATGACGGCTTCGTTCTGACTGAGCGCCATCAGGCGGACGGCAATCTCGCGCGCCGCCGGTAGCAGTCCCTCGCCAATCAGTTCTTGGAAGTCGCCCGCGCTGTTGGAGAGCTGTTTGAACGGATCCGCCGTCGCTTTCGCAAGCCCCTTGAAATTGCCATCGAGGATCTCGCTCAGCATTCGCACCTTGTCGAGACCTTTCGCAGCGTCGAGCGCAGCAGCCTGTTGGTCCGTCAGGGACACACCGTACCGGCGCAGTCCTGCCGCCCCGCCTTCGAGCGCTTTGCCCAGCTGCGCCGCGATGCTGTTCAAATCGGCTGTCTCGCCGGTCGCCTTCGCCACCCCTGCGGCCATATCCGCCAAGCGGGGCGTGAGCATCTCGATGCCCTCGGCACCGGCGACGCTTTTGAAGCTGCCCAGCATCGCCTGAGCCGTGATGATTGCCTCGTCTCCGAAGTTGGAAAACGACTGCACCTCGGCAGCGGCGGCATGGAGCCGTGCGCGTGACTGCTCAGAGGCGTCGCCCAGGTTGAGCAGCGCCTGAGACAGTTTACCTTCTGCGATCTGCTGCACGCCCGCCGCCCGAATGGACGACGAGAGCAAATCGACGCCGTTTCGTACCAGGTTGCGCAGTCCGCTGGTGAGCCGCGTTACCGCTCCGGCAGCCAGCGAGCCGAGTGCTACGTCGAATGCGCCGCCGAACGACTTGACCTTTTTTCCTGTCCGGTCGACCGTAGACCCCAGCTTGAGGATCGTGCCGTCCGCCTGCCGGATGCCCGACACGGCGCCCGACGAGTCGACGACGAGTTCGATGGTGACGGGCTTGCTCATAGTAGGTTAGCGGTTCGGCATGTTGCGTTTGATCAGCGCTTTCACCTCGTCGACGCGGTGCTGAATCGCCCGTGCTTCTAGGCGAATGAGCAGCACGGCGAGCGGCCACTCGTAGACGTGGGCGTAGTACTCCGGCCCCGGTAGACCGGAGAGCGCGCGCCGAATCGGCTGAGCCGAACCGGAGGGTGCAGGCGCCGGGATCTTGCTTTTCCGCCTCAGCGCTTCGATTTCGGGACTTGCTTCCCTGATCTCAGCGCCGAGGCGAACACGAAAGACGCCACAGCAGCGCCAGCGATTACCGACGCGTCCTCGATCGACTCGCGCGCTAGGCGGATGCCATTGCCCGGCACGATCGCGTCGAGTACCTCCTGCATCTGAGTGGGCGACGGATCGGCCTGCGCGGCCTTCGCCAGTTCAGCCGGATCCGAGAGCGCTTTGTCGGAGTCGAGGCCCAGTCGCTCGCACACGCGCTCGAACTCGTCGAGCGTGAGCCGGTTTGCTGGTACGATGCGAGCCAGCAGACCGGAGATGCGGCGCTTTCGACGCCAGCGCTGCGCTACGCGGATCATGCCGCCGCTTCGACTGCGCCGATGCCGTCGCCGCTCTTGCCGTACACGCCGTGAAACATGTAGATCTCGACGGGGAGGGCGTCAGGGGCGAGATTGTCGTCGATGAGCTTGCGCACGCGCAGGCCCCGCGTGCCGCCGTACGTCTTCGCTGGGCCGTCCGCAGTCGTGATGCGAACGCGGACGCGCTGGCGGCCTGTGACGAAAGGAGCGATAGCCGCGTGAAACGGAGAGCCGATGAGCACCGGAAGCGCGAACGGCAGCGATACGCTCGACTGCTCGGGCGTGCCGTCGGCGATGTTGGCCGTCGCTTCGGCTTCCTTCGGAAACTCGAGCGCCTCCTCCATGATGTCGTCAACGGTGGCGATGGCTTTCGCGAGACCTTCGAGGTCGAAGCTGGCACCGTCGGCATCGAGTGCCTCAACGGTGGCCACCTCGGCTTTTGCGATGGGGCCTTTGAACGGGATTGCGGCCATTATCGTGTGCGCGGTGCGCGGTTAGGTAAGAGAGAGAGAAAGGCGGGCGTGAAAGGCGACGGCGCCGGAGCGTAGCGCGACGTCGAAAAAGGCGATCTGCTGGGGGTCGCCCAGGCGCGCGGAGCAGCCCGGACCGAGCCGTAGCGTGGCCTCAGAGTAGAGGGTCGTCACTAACCCTTGCGGTCCCTTGAGCGCGGCAACAAACGCCGCTTCGCCGCGGCCGCGAGCGCGCGTGTCGTGCTCCCACCAGACGCCGATGTCGAACGTCTCGGTTGGCGTGATCACGCGCCGCGCCGCGTTGCGAGGAGAGGACGGTTCGGCGTCGCCCGCATAGAGCACTTCGGCGTAGCGGGCGGGATCGCCCATGATCCGCTTTTGATCGGCGACCGACCCGACGCTGTCGCGCGTCTCGT
>CAXBBB010000169.1:0-5819 GCA_963973615.1 uncultured Rhodothermales bacterium
GCTGCCGTTCATCAGTTATGGCGGATCGGCTCTGCTCGCCAACTCGATCATGATCGGCGTCGTTCTCGCCCTGTACTTACGCCGCGACGACTTCTCTATCTACGGATATTGATACGGGTTGGCGGGCAGCGGTGATTACAGGTCTGGAAGAACAGCAGGCAGTTGGTGAGGTGAAATCGACCTCACCAACTGCCTATAGACTATGCCCGATCTTTCCAGTCGCACCGTTGCCTTTCTCGCCACCGACGGCTTTGAAGAGTCCGAACTCGCCAAGCCACGCAAGGCACTCGACGATGCCGGAGCGACGACGCACATCGTCTCGCCCAAGAGCGGTTCGATCAAAGCGTGGGCTTCGACCGATTGGGGCGACAGCTACGACGTAGACAAGACGCTCGCCAATGCCGATGCTTCCGACTACGACATGCTTGTGCTACCGGGCGGGCAGATCAACCCGGATAAACTCCGGCTCGAAAAGGAAGCGGTTGCCTTCGTGAAAGCGTTTGCCAATGCGGGTAAGCCTGTCGCGGCAATCTGCCATGGCCCCTGGCTGCTCGTTGAGGCCGATCTAGTGCGCGGAAAGCGCGTCACCTCGTTTGCATCGATCCAAACCGATCTGAAAAACGCAGGCGCCCAGTGGGTGGACGAAGAGGTCGTCGAGGATGGGCAGTTCATCACCAGCCGCAAACCCGACGACATTCCAGCGTTCAACAAAGCGATCATCAGCCGTCTTGGGACGACAGCCGGATGAGCAAAATCGAGTGGTAGGGCGGAACAGAGACGGGAGGTCGTGTTAAGAAAACACTTCCACGTTCTCCTCTTTCTCTCCGCAATGCGTCGACTGATACCTCTCCTCCTCCTATTTGCCGTCCCCGCGGCATTCGCTCAAACACAGACCGGCTTCGGTGGCGCCATCGTGTCCGACGGTCAGACGATCTACGTCGGCGAAGCGGGCGGCGCGTACCAGCCTGGCGCTGTACATGCGTATCAGGCAGGCCCCGATGGCGTTCTGCGCGTTCAGCGTACGATAATGGCACCAGGCGGCCGCAATGCGGACGGTTTTGGCTCCGCGATCGCCGTTGCAGACGATGCAGTTCTTATCGGGTCGCCCTCGGCTACCGATGAAGCTGGTGCAGCGTTCGTGATGATGCGCGACGCGAGCGGAGTGCTCGTCGAAGCGGCCCGTTTGGGTGCCAACACGGCCGATATGGACAGTGGCTTCGGCTCGGCTGTCGCGCTTGGTGGTGACCTTGCCATCGTCGGCGCGCCGATGCAGCAGAGCGGCCAGGGTGCTGCCTACATCTATCGTAAGACGGGTGACACGTATCGTTTGGAGGCGCTCGTCGGTGCTCCGGTCGTGATGCCATCGGCAGACGGAGAAATCGGCGAAGGTCGGTTCGGAACGGCCGTCGCTACCAACGGAGATCACGTCGTGATTAGCTCGCCACGTGCGGGCATGGGCGGCATGCTCTACGTCTACCGCTCAACACAGACCGGATGGACACTCGTTCAGGCTGTCGCCGGAATGGAAGATGACGGTCTGGGACAGGTCGTATCGTTCTATGACGGCGGTTTGGCCGTCGGTGCACCGTCGGCTAACGGACGCGCCGGAGCAGTCAAACTGTACTCGGTAGATGGCAGCGGAATGCTGACTGAATCGGCCATTGTTACAGCAGACGAACCGGTACCGTCCGAGCGCTTCGGCAGCAGCCTAGCCTTCACGCCCGCAGGTACGATGTGGGTGGGTGCTCCCGCGGCTGATCGTGGAACCGGTGCCATTTACCACTTCGCCCCATCGGGCAGCGGTTGGATGCAGGCGCAACGTGCGACGGCAGATATGCGCCGCTCGTTCACAGGCAATGCCATCGCCGCAACCGACCGCGTCGTCGTCGTTGGTGCCCCCGGAGCCGACTTTGGTTCGGGTCTGATCGTTCCGTTCGGGATGGAAGGCAATGTCTATACCGCAGGCACTCCGGTTTATCCGAACGCGATGGGTCTTGCCAAAAGCGTCGGCGAAACCGTTCGCTGTGAGGACAACATGGCTGCCGGATTCGAATGTAAGGGCGTCGATATGGTGTCGTTTCTGCCCATCAGCGAGTTGGGTGGACTGCGCGGCGCGCGTCTGAACGACATATGGGGCTGGACCGACCCGCAAAGCGGTAAGGAATACGCCCTGGTCGGTCGCATGGAAGGCATGTCGGCCGTCGACGTGTCGGACGCTGGAAACCCGGTCGTCATTGCGAACCTGCCCATGACGCCAGGTGCCAATGCCGCCTCATGGCGCGACATTAAAGTGTACCAGAACCACGCGTATATCACAGCTGACGGATCAGGCAACCACGGCATGCAGGTTCTCGACCTGACCATCCTGCGCGACTTCGATGGCGAGATCATGCAGCTCGAACCGACGTTCCTCTATACCAACGTCGCGAGCGCCCACAACATGGTGATCAACGAAGACACCGGAATGGGCTTCATCGTAGGCGCTGGTGATGGCGGTGAGTCGTGTGGTGGCGGCCTTCACATCCTTGATCTGTCGACGCCCGCCAACCCGCAGTTCGTCGGCTGCTACGCAGAAGAGCAGACGGGACGGCGTGGAACGGGATACACCCACGATGCGCAGTGTGTCACCTACAACGGCCCGGACACGCAGTACGTCGGCAAGGAAGTGTGCTTCGCCTCGAACGAAACCGCTCTCGCCATCGCCGACGTGTCCGATCCGGCCAACCCACAGACGCTGTCGATCGCTGAGTATCCGCGTGTCGCGTACACACACCAGGGCTGGTTGAGCGAAGACCACCGCTTCCACTACGTCAACGACGAACTGGACGAGATGGGCGGTCAGACAGAAGAGACGCGCACTCTCGTCTGGGACGTGTCCGACCTGGACGATCCGCAGTTGGTGCAGGAGTACACGTACGGCACCAAAAGCATCGACCACAACCTGTACGTTCGGGGCAACCTGATGTATATGGCGAACTACTCAAGCGGTCTGCGCATCCACGACATCAGCGATCCCGCCAACCCGCGCGAAGTCGCTCACTTCGACACGACTCCGGTCGTTGACAAGGGGCCAAACTTCTCGGGGACGTGGAGTAACTATCCGTATTTCAAGAGTGGCATCGTCGTCGTCTCGTCGATCGGCGAGGGGCTGTTCGTACTGAAAAAGTCGGACGCCGCACTCTAAGCGCTGACTGAGACGTTAGGAGCGGGCGGGTATCGAAAGGTGTCCGCCCGCTTTTGGTTTTGCCTAGTCATCGCCGACAGCGGAATAGCCAGCCCTGGATTACTCGTCCGGGGACGTGGCGATCTACCGTTTTCAAGCCAACTCCAGCATCCGCCGTGATCTATCTCGGCGCCACATCTCTCGACATGCGTTATCTGTTTCTGCTCTTGCTGATCGCAGCACCACTCGCTGCTCAGCCGTCGCCCGATTATATCTACGTGTGCAGTCAAAACGCGGCGCTCGTGACGGTCTTCGATACTGAGACGTTTGAGCCGGCCGATACCGTCGATGTGGCAGCACTCGGGTTTGGAAAGAATGCCAAGCCGCACCACGTCGCCGTCGAGCCGGAAGGAGAGTTCTGGTACCTGTCGCTGATCGGCGCAAACCGCGTACTCAAGTTCAATCGAGAAAACGAACTGCTTGGGCAGGTCGAGGTCGAGACGCCGGGTATGCTGAAAGCGTCGGCGCAAGTCGATTACGTCTACGCGGCGCGGTCGATTTCCGCCGTCAATCCGCCGTCTTCGATCATGCTCATCGATCGTGAGGCGATGGAGATCGAGGAGGAGATCGACGTGCTGTTTCCGCGTCCGCACGCGATGCAGTCGACGCCGCATGGGATGTACACCTATACGGCAAGTCTGACGCGTAACCAGATGGCGATCATCGGCACGCAGACGAACGAAGTTGAGTTGCAAGACATCCCAGGCTCGCTGCATACTATCGTACAATTCGGCACGTCGCCCAACGCACTCCAAATGATCGGAACGGGGCAGACGAGCGGACAGGTGCTGTTCTGGAACCTCGAGGGTACGCCCGACCGTCCCGAGTTTGTCGATTCGGTCTATGTTGGAGGACAGCCGTGGCACGCCATGTTCGAGCCGGACGGTGCATTCGTCTATGTGCCTCAAAACGCAGGAGACGCCGTCACAGTGATCGACGCGCACACGCGTGAGGTGCTGGCAAAAGTCGAGCACGAGGCCTTGCGGCAGCCCTACGACGCTGTCTTTCGCCCGGACGGGCGCTATGCCTTTGTGAGTGCCAACAACCTGCGTGGCGACTACAAGCCGAACAGTTGGAACGGTGAGCATCCCGGGCTAGTCGTCGTGATCGACACGCAAACACATGAAGTGGTCAAAGTGCTCGAAGTCGGGCCGAACGCGACGGGCATTGGGGTGCGTAAGCCGGTCAGTCAGGACTTTTTCGCGCCCTACTGATTCGGGCCACAGAGAAACATGTCGCGTCTCCAAGACATGACACGGTCGGCCTACACACGTCCAACTCTATGCGCGCTTTCGTCTCCGTCGCTTTCCTACTTACGTTCGGGTGCGCCGAGCCGGTCGACATGCCAGCAGTGACGGCACCTATAGGGGAAGTCGTCGAAGAGCTGCGTCTTTCGAGCACGGCATTTCATGATGGCGATGCGATTCCGGTTCGCTTCTCGTGTGAGGGCGACAACCTCTCGCCTCCCCTGGCATGGACGCTGCCGCCGACCGGGACTGAAACGCTCGCCATAATCCTCGACGACCAAGACGCGCCCGATCTGGATCTCGCAAACCAGAGTGCCGACCCTGAGGCAGCGAATGCTCCCGAAGCATCGGCGCAATGGATCGCGTTCAATCTGCCACCCACGCTCCGTGATCTGCCCGAAGGCGTGCTCGTCCTCGAAGGCGAGAATGCCGTCGGCTCGTCCGAAGGCCTCAATCGCTACGACCGCACGGCGTATAACGGTCCCTGCCCGCCGCCTGGCGAGACGCACAACTATTTGCTGCGTCTGCTTGCGCTCGACACACGGCTCGACCTGAACTCCAGCACCACTACAACGGACAGTCTCTACGCTGCCGCTCGTGGGCACGTTCTGGGAGAAGCACGGATGACCTTTTCGTATCGCTTCGCCGGCCAGCCAGATGCCGATGAGTGATCACGCCAGACTTCAGATACAAGTGCCGAACCTCAGACCATTCGCACCTTCTCATTGGCTTCCGCTCTTACTGCTAGCCGCCTGCTCGTCTGCTCCCGTCGCCGATGCGCCCACCGAGCGGGTCGGCGTCGTAGCATTCGAGCGCGAAGTTGCGTCGTTTCCCGTCTCTCATGCTGACGGCACGCCCTACGAGCATCCGTTCCTGGGCGGCTTCGACGTGCCGCGTCCGCAGTTCGTCGACATCGACGCGGATGGCGATGTGGATCTGTTCGTGCAAGAGCAAACGAGTCGGCTGATGCACTTCGAGAACGTGGGTACTGCTCAGGCGCCACGCTTTGTCTGGCGCAGCGACGCGTATGCAGATCTCGACGTGGGAGAGTGGTACCGCTTTGGCGATCTGGACGCTGATGGCGATCTCGACTTGCTCGCTGAGACGCCGTACAGTTACGTCCGCCTGTTTCGCAACGAAGGTACCGCACAAACCGCACGCTGGACCCTCGCCGCCGACTCACTCGCGCTCCCCGACGGCTCGCCGCTGTTCTCGGATCGGCAAAACATCCCCAATCTGGTCGACATCGATGCGGACGGAAAGATGGATCTGTTCGTGGGGCGGCTTGACGGGACGGTCGACCGTTTCGAGATCATCGACCCATCCGCTCCCGTTCCGCGCTTCGAATT
>CAXBBB010000170.1:0-5808 GCA_963973615.1 uncultured Rhodothermales bacterium
ACGGACTGCGCGGAGCCGGAGGCGGCGGTCAGCAGCCGTTCACCAACGTCAACGATATCTTCGAACGCTTCGGCGACATCTTCGGTGCGGCCGCGGGAGGCGGCGGATTTGAAGACCTGTTCGGCGGCGGACGTTCGCGCCGTGGTCCCCAGCGCGGCCGACCGGGCAGCGACCTCCGCATCAAACTGCCACTGACCCTCGAAGAGATCGCCGGTGGGATCGAGCGCAACGTCAAAGTCCGCAAGTTCGTCGACTGCGACACGTGTGACGGGACTGGCTCGCCCGACGGCGACGCCGGATTTGCGACGTGCTCGACGTGCCAGGGCGCGGGAGAAGTGCAGCGCGTCAGTAGGAGCGTGTTCGGACAGTTTGTGAGTGTTCAGCCGTGTCCAGCCTGCCAGGGCGAAGGGCGCACGCTTCAGGCGCCGTGCCCGACGTGCAGCGGAGAGGGACGCGAACGGGGCGAGGAAACCATTACCATCCACGTGCCGCCGGGCGTACTCGAAGGCAACTTCCTGACGCTCAGAGGGGCCGGCAACGCCGGAATCCGAGGCGGAACGTCGGGCGACCTGCGGGTCGAGATCGAGGAGAAGGCCCACGAGCACTTCACGCGTGAAGGCCTGGACGTAGCGCTCGACGTGTACCTCTCGCTGCCCGACGCCGCGTTGGGGACAGAAGTCGACGTGCCGACGCTGATCGGAACGTCACGCGTGACCGTTGATCCGGGTGTCCAAAGCGGCAAAACCCTGCGCATGCGCGGGCGCGGCTTGCCTGAACTCGGCGGTAGCAGGCACGGCGACCAACTCGTGCGCCTGCACGTCTGGACGCCGCAAAATCTGACCGACGAACAGGCCGCCACCCTCGATGCCATGCGTGACGAACCGGCCTTCCAGCCCAATCCGAAAGCCGCCAACGGAGGTCGTGCTCGCTCGTTCTTCTCCAAAGTTCGCAACGCCTTCACCGCCCAAGCCTGACGGCACACCCGCCGACAAGTAGCCAGTTGTCATCGCGAGCATGGTGTGACAATCCCAAGGCTAGCCGATAGCGCGGAGATCGTCACGTCGCTCCGCTCCCCCGCGGTGGCACGGCGGAGGCCTCACAGGCTACCCTTCTCCCTCGACACTACCGCTCCGAATGCTCGACACTACCGATCCCGCCGACGGCTTGCGCACGGCCATGCGGCTGAGTGCGCAACCGGTTTCGGTCGTCACGGCGCAGGCGGATGGTGTGGCACGCGGGCTGACGGTTAGCAGCTTCACGAGTCTCTCGCTGGAGCCGCCTCTGCTCTCGTTCGCGCTGAACAACGAGACGCTGTTTCTGCCTGTCGTGCGCGAGTCGGGCCGCTTCGCCCTCCACATCCTCGGCGCAAGACAGGAGGCTGTGGCGATCCGCTTCGCCCTACCGGGGCAGACGCCCGCCGAGCAGTTCGAAGGCGTGGAGGCGACGCTCGATAATGATGGTACGCCTGCGCTTCCTCACTTCCTATCACGTATAGCTGGGACGGTCGACCGTGTGGTCGAGGTGGGCGACCACACGCTCGTTATCTGCCGGGTGGAGTCGGTCGTGCTCACCGATGTGGGTGAAGAGCCGCTGCTCTATTTCGACCGCGCATTTCGGCAGTTGGCCTGAACGGTCCCTAATGCGTGCATCGTAGAGAGCGGTCTGACCTGATCCTTTCTAGTGATCTGAACAGTTGGTAAAGGCTGACCTCGCGGACCAGGCCATTTGTACTTTGGCGCCTCACCAGACTCGTACGCGTGGACGCTTTCGTCGCCTTCTTTTCTAACCCTGTCGAGGTCGCTGGCGCGGTTCTGACAGTTGTGAGCATCGTGCTGCTGGTGCGGCAGAGTCTGTGGGGCTGGCCCATCGGGATCGCGGCGACACTGCTGTATTTACCTGTCTTCTGGGAGGCCAAGCTGTACGGCGATCTGGGACTCTACGGTGTGTTTCTCGTTGCGCAGGTCTATGGTTGGCGTATCTGGTACGTCGGCGGGCCGGACGAAGACGCGGCGTTAGCCCCTCGGTTGGGGGCGCCGGTAGGGCTGGCAGTTCTACTCGTCGGGGCTGCGCTGGGCACAATGGGGATCGGCTGGCTACTCGAGCGGGCGGGCGGATCGCTCCCGTATTGGGACGGTTTCACTACGTCGTTCGCGCTGGCGGCACAGATCATGCAGGCGCGCAAATGGATCGAAAACTGGCTGGTCTGGATCGTCGTCAACACAGTCGCGACGGGTGTGTACGTCGTGAAAGGCCTGGGACCGACGGCAGCGCTTTACCTCATTTTGCTCGGCTTAGCTGTCGCTGGATGGATGACGTGGCACCGCGAGCTGCGTCTGGACGACAGCGAACTGTGAGCGAGGCCCGTTCTCTACCTGTGCGCATCGCACATCGCGAAGATGCGCGCGAGCAGGCGTTCGTGCAAGCGTTCGGATTGGCATGGGGCGGTGAGGTGGTGCTGAGTGCCGAAGCACCACTCGTCGCTGAGATCGGAGCGCCGGGCGTGTCGATCCCTGTCGATCTGTCTGGACTTTCGCCCTGGACTCCGTGCGCCAAAGAGGCGAGTCAAACCGAACGCGTCGTGCTGCTTGGGCCAGAGTCGGCGGGGAAGACGTGGCTCAGCCGTGAACTCGCACAGACGTTTTGTGTCCCGTTTGTGCCGGAATACCTGCGCATCTGGGTCGATCACAGAGGGCTTCCAGTAACTCTCAGCGACGCCCACGCAGCCGCACGCGGACAGATCGCATCTGAGTTCGCTACGCGCTCCCTCGGCCCGCGCGCCCTGATCTGCGATACCGACCTGTGGATGAACGTCGTCTACGCCCGCCGCTATTTCGGCACGTGCCCCGACTGGATCGAGCAGGCTGCCTGCGCTCAATTGCCCGCCCTAACGCTCGTGCTCACCCCCGAAGTTGAGTGGACGCCCGATCCACAGCGCGGTCTACCTGATGAATCCGCACGGTGGGAGATCTTCGAGGCGGTTTGCTCCGTCCTGCGTGAGGCCAATCGCCCGTTCACCGTCGTTCGAGGCGGTTGGGAGCAGCGCCGGTTCGCTGCTCACGAGCACGTGAAGGCGCTGCAGTCTTGATGGGCTTCTTTTTCTCACTATTGGATCAGTCGACGTAATGAGGCGAATAGGCCAACGCCAACCAGAAGGACTGGCCAAGAGCGTAGTGGAATAAAAAGAAAGGTGTGCGTTCCACTCTCAATTATAACCCGCTTCCCTGTTTCGTCGTCGCGTAATGCACGGGGCTGGGTCGCGCGGAGATGTCGTGCAACCGTTCCGATGATAACGCCCGCTAGGACGAACCCGAGTGCCATCGGCCACGTGTGCGTTTGGTAATACGAGTCGTCTCGGTATAGCACTTCCGTTCCCCACTCGGCTATAAGCAGGCAGGCAAAGGTGATGAGAGGTATAAGAAAGCCGTAGCCAGTCCAGAAGATCATAGGTAAAGCAGAGCGTCACATCCACAGCCGGGCGCACCGTTCGAGGAGTTGACTCGTGCGCTGACGGGTCAGGTCGGCGATCCACTCGTCGGTCGTCGTTGGGGATGCGTCGTCGAGTATCGCGCTGAAGGGAGTGTGGGTCACCTCGGACCAGTACTTCCGCCACCGGACGGGCATCGTCGTGGGCAGGTCGAGACCCATTAGTTCGGCGAGCAGCAGCAGCCACACGCGCGACGAGCTATCGGGGTGGTAGCCGCCGCCTAGTGTGACGAGCATCCGTCCGCCCGCGTGTTCATGGCCGAGTTCGTGGATGCGGCGCCAGAGCGTGCGGTAGGCGTGCGTCGACAGGTTGAGGTTGGCGAGCGGATCGATGCGGTGCGCGTCGGCTCCGGCTTCCACGAGCAGGACATCGGGGCCGAACCACGCCAGCGCGTGCGGTACGACGGTCTCGAACGCACGCAGGTATACGTCGTCGCCGGTTTCGGGTAGCAGGGGGACGTTGAGGGAATAGCCCGCTCCCGCACCTTCGCCTGTGTCTTCGACGTTGCCCGTTCCCGGATACAGCGTATGCCCGTCCTGGTGGAGCGAGATCGTCAGCACGTCCGGGTCGTCGTAAAACAGACCCTCGACGCCGTCGCCGTGGTGCACGTCTACGTCGAGGTAGGCGACGCGTAGGCCTTTGTCACGCAGCGCGCGGATGGCGACGCCGTGGTCCGAGTACACACAAAAGCCGGACGCTTCGGCATGGCGTGCGTGGTGCAGTCCGCCGCCCAGCATCAGCACGGGTTCGGACGTTTCGGCGGCGAGCAGCGCGCCATGCTTTGTGCCACCGACGAGTACGCGGGCGGCATGGTCCATGCCTTCGAAAAGCGGCACGTCGGGCGTGTTCAGCCCATACTTCCACAGATCGTCGACCGGCACTTCTTCGCCTCGCCCGGCCTTTTCTACAGCCGCGACGAAGTCAGCGTCGTGGACTGTCAGCACCTCGTCGGACGTGGCAACGGGAGGTGACGTAAACGCTAAGTCGTGGCCCATCTCATGCAGCGCCTCTATCAGCATCACCTGCCGCTGCGGGGTGAACGGGTGGCCCTGACCGAACGTGTAGGCTTGAAACGCGGCGTCGTAGAGAATCGTCATGCGCCAAGAAACGCATGAATCCCCAAGCGACGGAAGCGCGCGACGCTACGATCTCGCTTGCTCCTCGGAGGGGGCGATTCATGAATCGCCTACGCACTACTCAGCGATGAGCGCGGGCGTCAGTCGATGGTCCAGGTCGTGTTTCCGGCGAGCAGGGCAGCAAGGTCGCCTTTGCCTTTGGCTTTGGCTACGTCGGCGAGTTGCTGCTGGAGCATGGCGTCGTAGGTCGGGCGGTCCTCGCGGTAGATCACGCCGAAGGGACGAGGCAACGCTTCATCGCCTTCGGGCTGCGTCCAGAAGAGTTGGCTTAGCAGATAGGCCAGCGCGCGGTCGGTTTCGTCGTGGACCAGGCAATCACTTAGGGATGCGTCTCCGTTCTCCAGGTCGATGCTCTTCAGCTTCAGGCCGTCGAGTTTGAGTCCGCGTTTGCCGCCGTCGAACGTCATCGGTTGGCCGTGGTCGAGCAGAATGGTGCGGAGTGGCTTGGTGTCGCGCTCGGTGAATTCGAAGAAGGCGCCGTCGTTGAAGATGTTGCAGTTCTGATAGATCTCGACAAACGAGGTGCCCCGGTGCCCGTGTGCCCTGCGCAGCGTCTCGGCCAAGTGCTTGGGGTCGCGGTCGAGCGAGCGAGCAACGAAGCTAGCGTCGGCTCCCAGCGCAACGGCGAGCGGGTTGAACGGGTGGTCGAGCTGTACTGGCCCTTGGTCAAGCCGTAGATCTGGTTGTTGAACAGCAAGATCTGTAGGTCGACGTTGCGGCGCAGTAGGTGGATCAGGTGGTTGCCGCCGATCGAGAGCGCGTCGCCGTCGCCCGTGATCACCCACACGTCGAGGTCGGGGCGCGTCGCTTTGAGGCCCGTCGCGATAGCGGGCGCGCGTCCGTGGATAGAGTGGAAGCCGTACGTGTTCATGTAGTACGGGAAGCGCGACGAGCAGCCGATGCCGCTGAGGAAAACGGTCTCCTCGCGCGTGACGCCGAGTTCGGGCAGCAAGCGCTGTACAGTCGCCAGGATCGCGTAGTCGCCGCAGCCGGGGCACCAGCGCACTTCCTGGTCGGTCGCGAAGTCCTTGCGCGTCAGGCCGGGTGCGTCGCCTGCCGCGCCATCGCCGCCGGGCGGAAGCGTCGGCTTCTTTCCACCGGGAGGAAGCGTCGGTTTCTTCGAGGGTGGGAGCGCTGCTTGTTTGCCGGACGGCGGCAGTGTCGGCTTTTTCGTGCTGGGGGGCAGCG
>CAXBBB010000171.1:0-5802 GCA_963973615.1 uncultured Rhodothermales bacterium
GTAGTCGTACCGTCGGGCGTCACGGCAGCGGCCTCTACGTCGTCGTTTAGGATGGAGGAGAGCGAGCGCCGGGCTACACCTT
Source organism: uncultured Rhodothermales bacterium (assembly GCA_963973615.1). Taxonomy (GTDB): domain Bacteria; phylum Bacteroidota; class Rhodothermia; order Rhodothermales; family BA12; genus CAXBBB01. The sequence continues at coordinate 83 of CAXBBB010000171.1, forward strand.
CGCGTGAATAGGCGGCATCGAGACCGCCCGTCTGCGTCAGCCGAACGATCCCGATGTCTTCGGATTGACCTTGTCGGAAACCGCCCACAACGACCGCTCCGCCGGACGCGAGATTCCATGCCTGGTACGGGTTGAAGGTACGAGTCCAGACACGCGTGCGGCTTATCCCGCCGCTGCCGAACGACGAGTCCAACTGCCCGCTGCTCGTCAGCCGAGCCGCGTAGGACCCGACGCCGCCGCGCACGTTCGCATAGCCGGCTGCAACGACGCGTCCCTGCGTGTCTACAGCGAGATCGCCCAGCAGAGGGAATCCGTCGAGCGATGCGCTGTAGCTCTCGTCGATCATGCCACCGGCCGAGAAGCGCAGGACGTTACGCCTTGAATCGGTGACGTAGAAGCGTCCCTCTGCGTCCTGGACCAATCCAACCAGGAAGCCGAGGGCGGCAGCATTGGCCGAACTGCCCGTCCCGAAACCGGTGTCGAGCGTTCCATCCGCTTCCAACCGCACCAGCACCATTCGATAGGTCCCTTCGCTGGAATCATAGCGGTACCCTCCAAGAACGAGCCGGCCGGCCGGCTCCACGAGCAGGTCGCTCGCATACTGTTGCTCCGTCGTTCCCATCACGACTCGGCCATCCGTTCCGAACGTCGGGTCGAGCGCGCCCTGAGCGGTCAAGCGGACGACCCCTATTCGGGTCACGTTCGCATCATCAGTCACTTGCCCGGATGCTACGATACGTCCATCGGCGAGCAGACCGATCTCGGTGCCGTACTCGTCGCCACCGAAGTCCATGCGCGCCACCCCGTCAGTCCCGAATGTGGAGTCGAACGCGCCCTGCGGCGTCAACCGGATGACGGCGAAGTCCTGGATGCCGAGAGCACCGCTGCCCACGTTGCCGGCGAGCACGATCTTTCCGTCGGGCTGGATGGCGATGTCGTAGGCCGATGTGCCCTGATTGTCGATTCGAGGCACGCCCACATACCCTCCATTGCCGAAAGCCGAGTCGAGCGTTCCGTCGAGGCTGTAGCGCATCACGAACGCTTCGGTGCGGCCCTCGTCGGTTCTCGCGTATCCCGTCACGAGAACGGCATTCTCCACAACAGCGGCTCCGCCGACAAGGAGTGACGCGAGGTTTTTGCCGCTGACGGTTTCGGGAAAGGCCACCACGCGCCCCTCGCTCCCAAACGCGGGGTCGGGCGTGCCGTCGGCCGTGAGGCGGAGCAACACGAGCGCAAGCGGATTCGTCGCCTCATAGCCCGACTCGAACTCGAGCGGCGGCGTCTCGGCTCGTCCAGCGAGCATGACGCCGCCGTCGGCCATAGGCTGCACATCGACGATATTGACCTGCCATCCGCCGAGGTCTATCCGGCGATAGGCGTTGGTCTGGGCCTCGAAGCCCTCCCCGAATGCTGCCGGAGCACTTCCGGCCACAGACATCGGCGATGCCGCAGTCCGCGTCTGCTGCCACGGCAGCGCACGGCGGGGGCGCCGCACGGGTTCAGCCTGCCAGAGGAGCGGATCGGGCTCGCTTGAGCCTATCTCCTCAGCCGGGGGGAAGGGATGGAGAGGCTGCTCCTCTTGCGCGAGCGCAGACGAGGTCAGGAAAACGGCAATCGCCGCCGAGAGTAGCACAGTGCGCATCGGAGTACTAGAGGGTTGTGGAAGACGCCCTAAGGAAGCGCAAAACGATCCGCTCGTCTCCCACGCGACTGCGTAGTTTTGATCTACCCCGACATTTTCTTCCCGACTCAGGCCAGCCGCTCGCGCACAGCTTTCACGACGGCGTCCGAGCGAGTGCGCACGCCGAGCTTGGCGTAGACGCTACGCAGGTGGCTGTCGACGGTGAGGAACGACATCTTGATCGTCGCGTGCCGTGATTTCGACGCGCAGTGTGCCAGCGAGTCGCCAGTACCCGGCCTCTATCGGTTGTCGACGGGGCGAGTGACGACAATTCCGATCTGGACGCGGTTACCCTGGATGTACGAGGCGAGGTCAGGCGATGTCGTTACGCCGTTCGTCGTCGAGGCGTGGAGGAAGCCGGTCGAACCGTCGCCTGGCTTGTAGACGAACCCGGTGTGGGTCACGTCGAGGCCTTTGATGTCCGTCGCGGCTGCAATGATGTCTCCGGCTTGCAGTTGATCATATACGTCGGCGATGCGGTCTTGGGGGATGTAATACATCTCCAGATCGGCGAGGTTGGCTTCGACCTGCTTCATCTCATTGAAGATGCTGTCGCTGGCGACCAGGCGGGGGTAGCTGCCTCGTTTGGTCGTCATGAAGTTGATCTCCTTATCGAGCACCTGTCCGCCCAGTTGTGCGGTAATGTCCTCGACTACGTCTCGGCGCTCGTTGGTACGGATCCAGTCGGACCAGTAGTGCAGGCGCTCGCAGTAGCCACCGCCGATGTCGGAGTTGCGGTAGCGGACTTCTTCAACGCGGTCGAGATATCCCTGATAGCTATAGTCCTCGGCTTGGATGCCGCGGGCCAGAGCGAGCAGGCTCTCGATAAACAGCACGCAGTCGAACTGGTCGAGGCGGGCAATGAGTTCTTCGTCTTCGGGTTCGTCCAGCATCCCGGCCGCGTAGGGAGCGCCGCGCAGTTCGAGGCCCAGCGTCTGCATGATCTCGCCGATGGGCCGCTCACTCAGGTTTTGCTCGCGCGCCAGCGTCATCACGCGGTCGAAATCGGCATCGCTCGAATCGGTGGATTGGTTTACAGCGACAGCATTCGAGCCGTCAGGCGTTTCGTCGGCGCAACCCACGAACAGGAGGAGCGCGAAGAGGGCAGAAAGTAGGCGCATGGAATCAGGCGGACAGGGGAACGGAGAGGTCTGGATAGGCTAACGTTTGGGGCCAATCGGGACGTATGGTAAGCGCATCGGCGAGCAGTTGTTCGTAACGGTCTGCCTCTACTTCGTACGCGCCGAATTGCGCCAGATGATCGGTCACCCACTGCGTGTCGAGTAGCCGAAAGCCCTGCCGCCTCAATGTGTCCACGAGGTAGACGAGAGCGACCTTGCTGGCATCCGTCGCTCGGGTGAACATCGACTCGCCGCAGAACGCCCCTCCGACGGCAACGCCATAGAGCCCGCCCACTACCTCGCCGTTTTGCCACACCTCGACCGAGTGCGCAAACCCGAACTCGTGCAACCGGACGTACGCCGCGATCATCCGGTCGCTGATCCACATCTCGCGCTCATCGGCGCACGCATGCATGACGGCGGCAAAATCGCGATCCGTCGTTACGTCAAAGCGCTGCTGCCGGACGCGCTTGCGTAGGTTTTTCCCAACGTGGAAGCGGTCGTCGAGCGGGAGTAGTCCGCGCATGTGGGGACGAAACCAGCGCAGTTCTCCGGCTTCGTTGTCCATCGGGAAAACGCCCTGAGCGTAGGCGCCCAGTAGCACGTCGGGCTGAAGATCGGGCGGCAGGTCGTCGGGCATGGCTGGGAGACGCAGCGAGGCATTGGGCGGTTGCCAAGGCGCGGTCGTTACGCTAAATCAGGCAGTGCTTAGAAAGGCCTTAGAGCCGATCAACAACTCTCAGACGCTACCTGAGGTAGGTTGAATCACCCTCCTCAGACACAAATCGACCCATCAGAATGACTCGCTCCCTGACCTTCAAAGTCCTCGCAATTGGGGTTCTCCTGCTCATGCTCCTCGTCCCACTGGCGATGCTCGACGGGCTGGTGCGCGAGCGGCAGCAGATGAAGCGTACCGCGACGAGCGACGTATCCGCGACCTGGGGCGGGGCCCAGACGATTGCCGGACCGATGCTGGCCGTCCCCTATCGCATCGCCAAAACGGAGACTTCAAATGAGCGTAGCGGGACGGTCTACTTCCTACCCGACAGCCTGACGTACGATGCTGACCTCGCGCCCGAGGTGTTGACCAAAGGCATCTACCGCGTCACGCTTTTTGAGACCACCGTTCGCATCGCCGCGCAATTCGGGCCGCTCGATATTGCGGCGGTGCGCGTTCCCGAATCGTCGCTGATCTGGAACGATGCGCGCCTGCTCATGGGCGTCAGCGATCCGAGTGGGTTGCAGTCGCTCATCACACCGGTCTGGGGTGGAAGCACGCTCAAGATGGAGCCTGCGTCCGAGGCCAACGTCTTGCCGAGTGCTGTCGCAGCCCGCGTTCCCGCCGAGTTGCTGCCCATCACCCCCGACGCGGCTCCCGTTCGCGTAACCGCCGACGTTCAGGTTCGCGGAAGCCAAAGCCTACGCGTCGTCCCGCTGGGCAAGTCAACCGACGTGGCGATGCGTTCGTCGTGGCCGTCGCCTTCGTTCGTCGGAGCGCTCGCCGCTCGGAATCGCGAGGTTTCAGACGCCGGTTTCGAGGCCGATTGGCGCGTGTTGTTTCTCAACCGAGGGTATCCGCAGGTCTTCCGCAACGACAACTCGCCCTCGCTCCTGGCCGGATCGGTAGACGGCGACGATCTTATGGTCGAAGCGACCTACCGAGGTCCCAACAACGAGTCGGACGGGCAGGCAGTCGGCGTGCGGCTGATCGAGACGGCGAACGTCTACCAGCAGGCAGAGCGTGCCGCCGAGTATGGCTTCTTGTTCGTCCTGCTGACCTTCACGACGTTTTTCTTCGTCGAAGTGCTCGGCGGACGCCGCATCCACCCGCTGCAATACCTGCTCGTCGGCTGCGCAGTGGCGCTGTTCTACCTGCTCTTGCTCTCGCTGGCCGAGTTCATCCCCTTCGGCGCGGCCTATGGCGCGTCCGCCCTCGCCATCTTGGGACTGATCGCGATGTACGGACGCGCTGTCTTGGGATCGTGGCGGATGAGCGGCGTCGTTACCGGACTGCTCGCCGTCTTCTATGGCTACTTCTATGTGCTGCTGCAACTCGACGCCTACGCCCTGCTCGCCGGAAGCATCGGCCTGCTCGTCATGCTCGCCACCGTGATGTGGGTCTCACGCAAAGTCGACTGGTACGCGTTCACGCCGCCCAAACCGCAAGCGCCAGACGCGTAATTCGTCGCCCAAAGCCAAGCCCGTCAGATCATCAGGTCTGGCGGGCTTTCGCGTTTCGACCGATCTCAGATCCCAAACAGCGCCCGAGCCGTCTCTGTCGTCACGCGCGCCACATGGTCGACCGACTCGCCGCGCAATTCGGCCAGCTTCTCGGCGACGAGGCGGACGTACGCCGGTTCGTTTCGCTTGCCCCTGTGCGGCGCCGGAGCGAGGAATGGCGCGTCGGTTTCGAGGACGATCTCTTCGAGCGGGACGTGCGCGATGCCCTTCCAAACGCCACCGTTTTTGAACGTGAGTGTACCCCCAATACCGAGCAGAAAACCCAGCGTACGGACAGCGTCGGCCTCCTCGGACGTTCCACCCCAGCAGTGAACGATGCCGCGCAGCGCCGACGGATCGGGCAACTTGGAACGCTCGTCGGCTAGGACGCGCAGAAGATCCGGCGTACTGTCGCGGTTGTGGAGGATGAGGGGTTTCTGCGTTTCGGCGGCCAGGCGAATGTGGCGGCGGAAGAAGTCTTCCTGCTTATCGTCGAACGTGCGATCCCAATAGTGATCGAGTCCGCTCTCGCCGACGGCTACAACGCGAGCGTCGCGGGCGAGACGGTCGACTTCCTGCCAGTCCGCTTCCGTCGCCTCTTTCACGTCGGACGGATGGAGCGCGGCCATGACAAACAGATCGTCGTGGCGACCGGCGAGTTCGAGGGCGGAGTGGATCGACGGCACGTCGATGGCGGG
>CAXBBB010000172.1:0-5769 GCA_963973615.1 uncultured Rhodothermales bacterium
CGGGGCCAGCCGAGTAGGGCGCGAGCCGCCTTGTCGCATTCCCTTCCGCCGCGTTTAGCAATGTCCGGCAGTCCGATAGGCATGTCGATCAGCAGACGATCGAGCGGTTGCGAGGTGGTCACGTCGGCGATGTGGTCGATGAGCGAGATGGTGGCACGCGCGGGCGCTCCGATGGGAAACGCGACGACGAGCCAGCCCGACTTGCATCCGTCGGCTCCGGCTACCCAGTCACGAGGCGGCATCCGTCTGGCGGGGGAAGCGGAGCACGAACGTCGATCCCACACCGGGCGTGGAGTCGACCGCAACGGTGCCGCCCATGGTCTCCGTCAATCCGCGTGCGATCGAAAGCCCCAGCCCGTTGCCCTGGTGCGAGCGGGTCACGCCCGTCGGGCCCTGGCTGAACGGCTCGAACAGGTCAGGAAGAAAGGTGGGGTCAATGCCCAATCCGCTGTCCGAAACGACGAAGGCGACCGAGTCTTCCTCATTCCGTACCTCGACTTCGACACCGCCGTACTGCGTGAATCGGACTGCGTTGGAAACCAGATGGCTCACTGCGCGGCGTAAGGCATCGATGTTGACGGTCGCGCGGGCGGGCGACGACGGAACGCGGCACGTCACGAACAGGCCCCGCTCTTCAGCTTCGGCGCGAAACACATTGGCGGCGGATTGCGCGACCTCTCTCACGTCGTATGGACGCACGTCTAGTCGAAGCGAGCGCGATGCGAGGCGGGCCGAATCGAGGATATCGTTGAGCATATCGAGCAGCCGTTCGCCGCTCGACTTGATCAAAGCAAGCGGCTCGCGGTCCATATCGGGCGGCAGATCCTCGCTCAGGAAGTCGGCGAATCCGATGATGGCCGTCAGCGGCGTCCGGATCTCGTGGCTCATGTTGGTCACGAGCGTGGTTTTGAGTGTGTTCATCTCCTCGGCAGTCTGACGTGCTGCTATCAACTCGCGCTCATGCAGTACCTGCTCGCTGATATCGACGCCGTAGACGACGACGAACGTGACGTGCCCGTCTTCGGCGAGCAGCGGGATTCCGGTTTGCTGAATGAGTCGCATCGTGCCCGACTTGCTATCGGCTCGGCGTTCGACGACCGATATGCGCTCGCGTGTACGCGCGATGGTTTCGATCCATCGTTGGCGCGCCTGCATCAGGTGGGTGTCGGCTTCGACAGACGCTGCTACATCGCCTGGTCGTTTGCCGACGAGGGCGCCGCGTTGAATCGGGTTGCGAACCGCCTCGGCGTTGAGGTATAAGTAGCACGCGTCGGCGTCGAGCACGCTGACTTCAATAGGCAGTTCGGATAGCACGCTCTCGTAAAAGCGGCGCAGCGTCTCGACGTGCTGTTGATGCTCGGCCTGCTCGGTCAGGTCGGTAAACGTGGCGATGGAGCCTGCCGGACTTCCGTCGGCGTGCGATAGCGGTGCGGCAGTAATGAGCCCTCGGCGCGACGAGCCGTCGGCACGGAGCAGCCGAAGCTCGTAGCGTGCCTGTCCTGTTTGAGCGCGTTTCCTAAACTGCTCGTAGGCCCGCTCTTTATCGTCCGGGTGGACGAAGTCGAGGAACGAGCGCCCAAATATCTCGCTCATCGGGACGCCCGCGAGTGCCAAGGCCGCGGCGTTGGCGTACGTCGACAAACCGCTCGCGTCGGAGACGAATATGGGAAGAGCCAGTGCTTCCATGAGGGTGTGGGCGAGGTCTCGCTGATAGACGAGCGAGGCGTTCAGCACGCTCCGCTGCACTGCTTGGTGACGGAGTGCAGCAGCCGCGTCTGAGGCGCCCGTTACGTCGTGGGCGAAGATCCGCACGTTGCCACCTGCTATGCGCCGCACCTCTTGCTCGAAGCGGCGTCCGTCCGGCAGCAGAACGGTGCGTGAAACCGTGGTCTGCGCGTCCGACGCGGTCGAGACAATCATAACGTCGGACAGAAAGGGATGGCTCAGCCCTCGCTCTGTCAACTCCGGCAGACTTCGGTGCGCAGCGTCGTTTACGAAGCGGACGATGCCGCTCGGGGTTACTTCGACGATGGGATGCGGGTGGTTCTGAGAGTACGACGCCAGCCGCGCCAACTCGCGCTGTGCTTCGGGCTGCTCGGCGAGCGGGTAAAAGGTGAGCCGCCATGTCGCTTCCGGCTCAGCGTCCAGCAGTTCGAAATGCACTTCGGCCAGACCAGCCGATTCCCTCCCCGAATGGTAGCGCACGAGAGGAACGCGATCCGTCCGTCCGTCGAACGCGGCGGCCATGCTTTCGTCGAACTCGGCGTCGAGTAGCACCTCTAGTGGTACACCGATGAGGGGTGACCGGGCAAACACCAGCAGCGCTTGTTCGTCGCAGTGGACGATCACGCCGCCCCGAACGTCCAGGGTCGCGACGCGAGAGGAAACGCTCTCTCCGTTGGCATTTGGGTCGAACCGGGCGATGCCGCGCGTCCCCAATGCGTCTCCCGGTCGGACCTCGACACTCAAGGTGCCACCGTTCCAAGCCAAATCGTAGCGCGACACGACGCCCTCGCGTGCCGCATCGTGAGCCGCGAGCAGAAGGCCAGGAAAGTCCAATGCCTGGATGAGCACATCGATAGAGTCGCCTTGAGAGACCGCCGTATTGGCCATCTGGCTCACCGTCATCGACCACGTCCGCAGCACCAGATCGGCATCCGTCGACCAGTACAGCAGTGTGCTGTGCTGAATAGTCGAAGCGAGAGGTGGCACGTGTCGCATGGCGTGTGCTGTGAAGGCATGGCAAAGTAAGGGGGCGCGTGGGGGGTAGCGAATGGCGGAAGCATCGCCCTTACCTTTGGGCGAAACACCACCCGCCGATGGCCGACGTTTCCTCGCCCTCCCGCCGACTCGACACACTGCTCGCCCACGCCGGATGCGTCGCCGATCCGTCGACCGGCGCATTGGTCGCCCCGCCTGTCCTGTCGTCGACGTTCGAGCGCTCCCCGGATGGCGGCTATCGAGGCGGCCACATGTATGCTCGGGTGAGTAACCCGACGCGGGCGCTGCTCGAAACGACACTCGCCGAGTTGGAAGGAGGCGCGCGCGGCTGGGCGTTTGCGTCGGGCATGGCGGCTGTCCACGCACTGTTGGCGACGCTGCCTGCGGGTAGTCACCTCGTCTTAGCCGACGACGTGTATTTCGGCGTTCGTCACCTGTTGGAAACCGCACTCGCTGACCACCTGACCTTCACCAACGCCGACCTATCGCAGCCCGGCGCGCTCGAAAAGGCCTGGACGCCCGATACGCGGTTGGTCTGGGCCGAGACGCCGTCCAACCCGCTGCTGCGCATCTCGGACCTGGCTCAACTCGCTAACGAGACGCACGCGCGTGGCGCTTTGCTGGCCGTCGACGGAACGTGGGCGACGCCGGTCCTCCAACGCCCGCTTGAACTGGGGGCCGATCTGGCCGTCCACTCGCTTACCAAATACATCGCTGGTCACTCAGACGTACTCGGTGGCGCGGTTCTGGCGCGCGAAGAGAGCGAATACACCGAGCGCATCGACGTGCTGCAGAAGGGTGCAGGCGCCGTTCTCGACCCGTTTTCGTCATGGCTGACGCTGAGAGGCATGCGTACGCTCGCGGTCCGAGTCCGCGCGCAGACCCGGACCGCACAGACGCTGGCCGAGCGACTCGACGCGCATCCTGCCGTCGCGCGGGTGCATTACCCCGGACTTGCCGCCCACGCCGGACACGACATCGCCGCGCGTCAGATGGAGGCGTTCGGGGCGATGCTTTCGTTCGAGGTAGCCGGACCGGAAGAGGAGTCGGTTGCTCGCCGGGTCGCCAACGCGCTGACGACGTTTCGGCAAGCGACATCACTGGGCGGGACCGAAAGTTTGGTCGAGCACCGAGCGTCGGTAGAGGGCGCTGGAACGCGCGCGCCTCAGACGCTGCTGCGCGTTTCCGTCGGGCTTGAGCACGTGGAAGATTTGTGGAGCGACTTGGAGGCGGCATTGGCGGCGTAAACTCCGGCGCGGTCCGGTGCGTTGGGCATCGGAAAACCGCTTTTCTCCGACGCAACTGCCGTGAAACTTCCCTTCTTCCTCGCCAGCCGCTTCGTCGCTGGCGAAACGCTCGACCGGGCGATGCCTGTCGTACGCTCCCTGGTCGATGACGGCCTGTTCGTCACTCTCGACCTGCTAGGCGAGTATGTCAGCGATCGCGATGTAGCCCTGAGCGCCCGCGACGCCTACGTCGACTTGGTCCACACGCTCGCCGACCGCCGCGACAAAGATCAGATTGCCGTCAAGCGCGGCGGAATGGACCATGCGACGCTTTCGATTTCGATCAAGCTGTCGATGTTGGGGCAGAAGATCGATGAGTCGTTCTCCGAGACCAACCTGCGCTACCTGCTCGAAGTGGCAAAGGAGCGCGATCTGTTCGTCCGCCTCGACATGGAAGGCTCGGACATTACGCAGAGCACGCTCGACGTGTTTGAGCGCGTCTACCCCGACTTCCCTGATCACGTCGGCCCCGTTCTGCAAGCCTACCTCAAGCGCACCGGCAAAGACATCGCGCGGATGTGCGAGTTAAACGCTCGCGTTCGTCTGTGCAAAGGCGCCTATGGAGAGTCCGCCGATGTGGCGTTCCAAGACATGGCCGACATCCGCATGGCCTACGTCGACCACATGCAGGCGCTGGTCCAGCACGCGCGCTATCCCGGCATCGCCACGCACGACGACGCGCTGATCCAGGCCACCAAGGACTTCGTCAAAGCCGAGGGCATCGGCGTCGACCGGTTCGAGTTTCAGATGCTCTATGGTATGCGTGCACCGACGCAGAAAGCCATCGCCGACGAAGGCTATAACATGCGCGTCTACGTTCCCTATGGCACGGAGTGGTGGCCCTATTACAGCCGCCGTTTGCGTGAGCGCAAGGAAAACGTCTTGTTCGTTCTCCAGAACGCCTTCCGCTCGTAGGGAGCGGCTACGTGCGCAAACGGGTATCTTCGGCGATGCTGACCGCCTCGCGATGCAAGCTTGATAGGTTTGTGACGCCGGCCAGGTCCTCGCCGAACCGCATACTCTGCTCGAGACTTCGCTTCCCATGACCCTACGCGCTCGCATTGCCGTCGAATGGCGCGCGCTCGTCCGGGCGGTGCGTTCGCTCGACGCGATGGCCGTGACGGTACTGCTCGGCTCTGTGGTCCTCGTCTTCGTTCACGTGGAGATCGGCAGCAAGCGCGTGTTTCGCGATCTGGTTCAGCCGCACCTCGACATCGGCGTATGGGGGTTCGATGCGCTAGGGCTGATGAGTTGGGGTTGGTGGTTCGGCTGGCAGGGCATTCTGGGCTTTGTCGTTCCCGTCGCGGTCCTGATGCTGGTGTTCAAGCGCAAACCGTCGCAGATCGGTCTGGGACTGGGCGATTGGAAGCTGGCAACGCTACTCGGCGGATTGTACGTGCCGCTCGTCGCCATCGGCACGTGGGTGCTGTCCGACACCGACGCGTTCTTAGGTAAGTACCCGCACTTCGACCCTGCGGCGCAGCGGTGGGACTTCTTTCTGATCTACCACGCGCTCTTCCTCTTCTACTGGATGGGGTGGGAGTATCTGTGGCGCGGCTTTGTGCTGTTCGGCAGCGCGCGCGCGCTCGGGTTCTACGCCATCATTGCTCAGACCGTACCCTTCGCTCTGCTCCACATCGATAAGCCGCTTGCCGAAGCCTTTCTGTCGATCTTGGGCGGCGTCGCGTTGGGCGCGCTGGTGTGGCGGTGTCGTTCGTTCTGGATCGCCGTCCCGCTACACTCGGCTCAGATGCTCCTGCTC
>CAXBBB010000173.1:0-5673 GCA_963973615.1 uncultured Rhodothermales bacterium
CACGCCATCAATCAGCGAGACGGCAGCAGCCAGTTGCAGCACGACGCCCACTAGCCGAAGCAAGACGCGCCGCTGCCGCGCGCCGAACCAGACCAGCGCCGCCCCCTCGACGGCCCAACCGACGCCGGTCCACGTGGCGTCGAGCGCAAACGGGATCACGAGCGTCGCGAAGACCAGCCCCAAACCAGCGTACGTCTCGACGAGCAGACGCAACCGCTCGGGCGAACGGTGATACACGACCCAAGCGGCGGCGACGTAGATCAGCCCCAGCAGGAGCGCGCTCCACGCCAGCCCATAGGCAAAAGGCGCGACGAGCGTCGCCTGGACCGAGAACGCGGCGATGGGCAAGCCGATGACGAGTGTCGAGTCGAGCAACAGGTCGCGGCGACGCTCGCCGGGCGTGTCGGATTGATGACGCAGGTGGAAGAACGAGACGGCGAAGTAGATCGCGAAAAAGCCGATCAGGAATGCCTGGGCGCCGGGATACAGCGCGTCCACATACCTCTGCGACATCCACAGACCGCCCAACCCGAACGTCGCCAGGAAGCCCGCCACGTGCACCATCCGCCAGGGTCGGTACCACGCCAGCACGAGCACGCCCACGTTGAGAACGCCGTAGTAGCTGAACAGCGCCAGCGCGCTCTCTTCGGGCCCGGCTCCGAAAATCGGCGCGGCAAACCCGCCGACCAGAGCCAACAGCGCCAGTGTTTGGGCGCCCTGCAGCAGGGCGAGGAGCGCACATAGTCCCGTCGTCAGCACGAGCAGACCGAATGCCGCGCTGCTCGGGATCAAGGCGTAGAGTTGGTAGGCGGCGAAGATCGTCAGGTAGAACAGCGCCGACCCTCCCCCCTGCAACGTCAGCCCAAAGCCTGCGCTGCGCTCCCGCATCCGCCAACCCAAGCCGACGAGCACCAATCCGGCCGCTGCCGTCGCCGCCAGCCGCAACTCGATAGGAAAGACGGCGCGCTCGACGGCCAGACTCACCAGAAACGCGAACGCAACGAACAGCACCACCACGCCCAGCCGCACGAACGGATTGCCACCCGTGATCCAATTGCGCGCGTGGTTCAGCGCCTCTCCGATCCAGCGCGACACATCAGAGGGCTCGGACGTCCGCGCGTCGCCATCGAAGCCCGATGCGCGTGGCAGCGATGCATGGTCTGCCTGTTTATCCCACTCGCGCGTGTTCGCCTCTTCCGGCTCGATGCGGGATTTCGCCTCGCGTTTGGGCAGCGGATCACTGTCCAGTTGGGGGCCTGGAGTGACCGGGAGCGGAGGCGGCGTTATGACGGGGACAGGCAGCACAGCGTCAGCCTCCGCCGTGGGACGGGACGTATCGCGCTCAGCGGCTACTTCGACGACACGCCTCAACATGACCTTCAGCCACTCAACCGTCTTCTCTTGCTGCTGCAACCGCTTCTCCATCTCCTGCTGTCCGATGAGCAGCCAGCCCAACGCCGCGCCGACTAGAAACGCACCTACGCTCCAGAACACCAGCGCGGTCAGGATTCCGAAGACGAGAAGTGCGGCGAGGCGTTTCAAAGGCGAGGGGTAGAGACTGCTCTAGAATAATCCAAGTTGTGCCCTACTCCCGTATAGTCGTTGCGAGGAGCGCAGCATCACGGATGCGCAGCAGCCTGCCCTCGGCTTGATCGGGGGACGCGGCAACCTCGCGATCCAGCGCGCTGTGGAGCGAGATTGCTTCGCTTCGCTCGCAATGACTAAGAGCGGGGAGGTACACACAACTTGGGTTAGTTACACCTGTCGTACCGAAGATCGGGGAATCTCCCTTTCGCGCCCGACGTGTCAGCGAGATGCCCCACTCTTTCCGCCTGTTCTGCGTTGCTCTCGTCACACTCTGCCTGAGCGGATGCCTCAACCGCGTCGGTGTGGACGATTTCGAAGCGCTGGGGCCGATAGAGCAGCCGACCACGTTCACGAGCACCGACTTCACCGCCATCCTGTCGGCCCACGTCGATGATGCCGGATTGGTCGATTATGCGGGACTCGTCGCCAACCCCAATGCGCTCGACGCCTACCTGACCCGCTTGGCTACGACCGACCCGGCCAACCTGAGTGACGACGAACGTCTTGCGTTCTGGATCAACGCCTACAACGCGTACACGCTCTATCTCATCCGAGACCAGTATCCGACCGAGGGGATTTTGAAGACGGTCAGCGGCCCCTTCATTCCAACCGTCAACAGCCCCTTTTCTAACTCATTCGCCGTCGTTGGCGGGCGATCGATGTCGCTCGACGACATCGAACACGGCACGATTCGGACGGAGTTCGAGGAGTCGCGCATCCACTTCGCCGTCAACTGCGCCGCCCTGAGTTGCCCGCCACTCCGCGCCGAAGCCTACGAGGGCGCCACGCTCGACGCCCAACTCACCGAGCAAACCCGTCGCTTCCTGACGGACCCGGAGCGCACGCAGATCGACGTAGCAAAAGGCACAGCCCGCATCACCAAGATCATGGACTGGTTCAAAGGTGATTTCGGAGGATCGGATGACGCAGTGCAGAGGTGGATTGCGCCGTACGTCGATGATGCCCAGGCGAAAGCGGCGCTCCAATCGGCCTCACTCGACGTGAAGTACATGGGTTACGACTGGTCGCTCAACGATCAGGCGCAGTAGAAGACTCGGTTGCCAGAGCGGGATGCGTAGTTTAGGCGGCTGTCTACTCAACGCCTGTCCATGCGCTTCCTTTTACTCGTCCTCGCGTGCGCGTCTGTCGCCCACGCCCAACCGACGACCCCGACCAACGCGACGGCTCTCGACTCGCTGATCGCGCGTGTAGGAACGACCATCGAACCAAGCGAGAAAGTGTACTTCGGCCTGTTTCCCGACATACCCTTGAACGAGTTCAACGGAGCCACGATCAAAGCCCTTCCCGAAGGCGACGTGCAAGTAGCGATGGACTTAAGACGAGGCGGCACAGAGCGGCGATTGTCGCCCGAAATGGCGTTGCTGTTGGCCCGTCACGTCGTCTATTACGAGGTAATGCGCGCACCGTCATCGCCAGCATGGGCCGATCGACTCAGCGGCGATGTGCGGCGCAGTGGATTGGCCCGCCTTCGCACAGAAGCACCCACCGGCCCCCCACTCACTATACGCACGCGCAGAGGTGATACCGTGCGAGGGTGGGTAGTCCACGCTGATTCTACCTACCTCACGCTCTATCCAGCTGATCGCCCCTTCGACTTGTGGAATCTGGAGGAGCACGCGATTGCGCTTTCCGCCGCTTCGATAGAATATATAGCCTTCTCGTCGCCTATCCTGGCTGCATCGCTAGATTATGCGGAAGCCGCTACATCGCTCACAATTCAGGCTGCAAGCGCCTTTCTTGCCTACCAAACCGAAAGCGACCTCGGAAATGCGGTCTACGGCGGAGGGATGGCGGTTCTTGCAGCAGGCGTGAGTGGCGGCGCATGGGCAGTGCAGGAGCGATATGGAGCTGAGCGGAACGCCGTTCGAGGTGAGCGTGCTGCCTATATCCGCGCCCTTCCCCAGTTGCGAGAGGCTGCGTTCCTGCGCACACTCGTCCCGTTGGAGTTCACGCGCTGGCATGACACATTACCTTCAGCAGATCTCGAATGGCAACCGTTTCGTGAGCGCGCGATTCGGCCATTGCTGCACGTCATGATTTCCTCGCCGCTCCAGCCAGCAGTAAGTGGATCGGTTCGGCGTAACGCCGTACAGACGCGGCGCGGCACACTTGTAGAAAACGACATATTCGGATCCGAACCGTCGATAAAGTCGGGACGTGCGGGGGTGGATGTGACGCTGAACCCGATCCGGTTTATACACATCGGTGCCGAAGCGTACTGGAATCGGGCCGAAGAAGAGCAAATGCTGGAAGAGCGCAACACGCGATCCCCGCTTTTTCTACAATACGAGAACTTGGTACTCGACGACACGTGGGCCGTTTTTGCCGGAGTCACATTAGGAGACGGGACAACGCGATGGGTCAAAAGCCGGCTCGAAATCGGCGGCGGTGTCGGGTATGTCGGTGCGAGCGTCGTCGGTGCGTTCGTAGCATCGCTGGCGACCTCTAGCACGCTGCCATTCGCGGACGATCCGGGGCAGCGGTATTCGGCTTCGGAGAGCGGGTACGTTCCTTATGGGCGTATCGCCTACGATTTCGCCGTTACGCCTGTCACATCGTTTTCAGTCAAACTCACCTACGCCCAGCAACCCGACATCGTGCTCCCAGAGATCACAGCAGACGTTTCGCAAGGCATCTTAAGGTGGACGACGACAAAACCTGAGCACACCTATACGTTCAGCCCTTGGAGTCTGAGCTTCGGGCTGCGCACCCACCTGTAATGCGCCTGTCGTACCTGCTCGCCCTGCTCCTTACATTGCCCGCTTCGGGGCAGGCGCAGGCTCCGCCAACGGCGGTCGACTCCATGCTGGCGCGCATTGGATCGACCATCGACCCAAGTGAGAAAGCGTACTTTGGCCTGTTTCCCGAAATCACACTATCTAGCTTCGTCGATGCGACGTTGGAGCCGCTGCCTAGTGGCGAGATGCAGGTCGTTATCCGCGTGCCGGGGCGAACAGACGAGCGCAGACTCGACGCCGAAACGACTACGTTTCTGGCTCGGTACGTCGTCTACTACGAAGCGCTGAGAGCGCCCAACGTAACGCCTGATCTGGCTCGCGTCGACCGTAACGTGCGGCTTTCCGGCTTGGGCCGGCATGCGTATGATCGATCTTCGGAGAAGCCGATGGAGGTAGGCACGCGCGATGGGCAAACCATCCGAGGTTGGCTGCTCTTCGCCGACTATGAGCGCCTCATCCTCCACACCGGTGATCAACCGCTCGACCTGTGGAATCTCGACGCACACACTTCCGTCGTCGATGTCGCTAACATCTTGCACGTTGGCACCACCACGCCGCGTTTGCGTACCGCTCTGCCATATATAGAGGCAGGCGTCACGCTCGGCTTGCAGCAGATCCTCGCGCGGAGTGCGTATGATGGGGAGTCGGATTTGGGTGATATGGGTCCGGCGCGGCTGGCAACCATTGTCTCTACTATTACGGCAGGCAGCTTTTGGCTTCTCAACAGGCAGCTTCGCCAGAAGCGTCCGATGGCGGAAAATGCGGCGTGGATGACGCGGCGAATGGCGCCACGTGCTTTTTTCGCTCAGCGAAGGCCAACCGAGTTTACCACGTGGCTCGCTGCTCTTCCAGAGGCTCCGGCCATTCCGCCGCTTCCTCCTCAGCCTCTTACACGTGCTCGTTGGCGTGTTCACGTCATGGCCGCCGCTCCCTATCGCGAGATGGCGAGCGGAGACCTGATTCGAAACGTGTCGGCGATGGTTCCGCAGCGAGAGATCGCCGGAGTCATCGAGACAAGCCCGCGAACGGCTAGAGGGCGCGCGGGAGGCGAACTCGTCGTCAATCCTATACGGCTCGCCCACATCGGTGGCGAAGTCTACTGGAATCAGGCGCTCGACGAGTTGCCTGTCTCCATGGTCGGCAGAGACAATGGCGACGTCGTGAACCGCGCGACGCCCGAAACGCTGATCCACGAGCGAGAGTGGGCAGCCTTCGCAGGTCTATCACTAGGCGATGGAAGCACTCGCACGTTGCGCAGCAGAGTCGAAGTCAGCGGAGGCGTCGCATATCGTGGTCAGCGCATCAGCAGTTCGTTTCCCGTCACGCT